>NZ_JAVJZI010000227.1:0-17375 GCF_040223135.1 Coleofasciculus sp. G3-WIS-01 | reverse complement strand
GTGTTTTATGGACAGGCGCTTATTTTGTCGCTAGTTGTGGCGGTGTTACCATTGAACAGCTAAAAGTCTACGTTCAAAGCCAAGATTGTCCGGATTCATCCCATCGCTAAAAGCGAGGGTCTTCTCCGGACGCTAAGATAACTCAATCAGCAGACCCTAATTAACTCGAAAAACAATGACCCAGCCAGAACGGCTACGCCGTTGGCGACTTCTGTTAGGGAGTGGAGACGCCGATGGTATTTGCCAGGGGAATGGTGAGACAGAAGCAGCAGGTTCCTTCAGCCTAACTCAAACTGACCACGCGATCGATAATGCCCTCAGCGCCCTCTACGATTCTGACCGCAGTGGCGGACTCGGTAGTTCTTCCCCCAATGTTGCCCGTTGGTTAGGCGACATTCGCACCTATTTCCCCTCATCAGTTGTGCGGGTGATGCAAAAAGATGCCTTAGAACGCCTTAACCTACAACAAATGCTGCTGGAACCGGAACTGCTAGAAGCCGTTGAGCCGGATGTTCATCTTGTGGCGAATCTGCTATCCCTCAGCAGTATTATGCCAAGCAAAACTCAAGAAACCGCCCGCCGCGTGGTGCGTCAGGTGGTTGAACAATTGCAGAGTAAACTAGCCAACCCCACCCACCAAGCCATAATCGGTAGCCTCAATCGTGCCATTCGCAACCGCCGTCCCCGCCATAATGAAATCGACTGGAACCGCACTATCCGCGCTAACCTCAAACATTACCAACCTAAATACGGCACAATTATTCCCGAAACCCTAATTGGCTACGGACGCAAACGCAGTTCCTTACAAGATATTATCCTCTGCATCGACCAAAGCGGTTCCATGGCAACTTCTGTTGTGTATGCTGGAATCTTTGGGGCGGTGCTAGCCTCTCTCAGGGCAGTACAAACCCGAATTGTCGTATTTGATACTTCGGTCGTAGATTTAACCGACGCAGCACAAGACCCAGTAGATTTACTCTTTGGCACTCAACTCGGAGGCGGAACAGATATTAACCGCGCCCTCACCTACTGCCAAGGACTGGTGCGCCGCCCTCAGGAAACTATTTTAGTGTTAATTAGTGACCTATATGAAGGGGGAAACCGGGAAGAAATGCTCAAGCGCGTGACAGCACTGCTGGGATTAGGAGTTCAGTTGATCACGTTGCTTGCCCTCAATGACGAAGGTGCGCCCATGTATGATCATTGGGTAGCTGAGAAACTCGCTGGATTGGGTATTCCGGCGATGGCTTGCACACCTGACCAGTTTCCGGATTTAATGGCAGCAGCAATTAAGCGTCAAGATATCACTCAATGGGCGGCGGCACGGGGTATGGTGACAATGGGGAGTGATTAGAGCTGAATCTGTAGTAAGCTGCAGGGAAATTGATATTACTGAATCGGTCAACTACCTACGCTAACCCCTTGGGGTATAGCGTAGGCTTGCAAGAAATTGTAAGCCGTGTTGACCAGCTTTAGTTCCTATTAGGAACTCCGTTATTTGAGTCATGACACCCTAGGATGCGTGCCAGTTTTAGGCTCTGTCGTCTGAAGTTAAACAGGCTATAGGAAAAACCAGTGCTTCAGACTTAAAAAGCTCTTATAACATTAGCGAGGCAAACTTAACCAGTAATGAGAGTCTCAAAGTAATGCGAGTTTTCGTTTTAGACAAAAACCTAAAACCTCTTGAGCCCTGCCATCCAGCACGGGCAAGAGAATTATTGAACAAAGGGAGGGCTAAAGTATTCAGACGCTATCCGTTCACTATCGTTTTACAAGATAGAACTGTTGAGAATTCTACAGTCCATCCTCATAGAATCAAGATCGATCCCGGTAGCAAAACAACCGGGATTGCTGTTGTCCAGGAAGAGACAGGACGTGTTACAAACGCTCTTGAAGTCTCGCACCGAGGACAGCAGATTAAGGACTCCCTTGGGTCTCGTAGATCGTTGCGGAGAGGTCGCCGTAATCGTAAAACCCGTTACCGTAAGCCCCGTTTTTTAAATAGGACTCGTCGGCAAGGCTGGTTACCACCATCTCTGGAGAGTCGAATTTCCAACATTGAGACTTGGGTAAGACGAATCAATAAGCTATGTCCAATTACAGCAATCTCTCAAGAACTTGTAAGGTTCGATTTGCAACAAATTCAGAACCCTGAAATTAGCGGAGTCCAGTACCAGAGAGGTGAACTGTTTGGTTTTGAGGTTAAAGAGTATCTTCTTGCCAAATGGGGTAGAAAATGCGCTTATTGTGGTGTTGAAAATGTCCCCTTCGAGATAGATCATATCCTAGCTAAAAGCAAGGGCGGCTCTAACCGAGTCAGTAATCTTTGCCTTAGCTGTCATTCTTGTAACCAAACTAAAGGGAATAAGCCCATTGAGGAATTCCTTAAGAAAAAGCCAGAAGTTCTCAAGCGAATCCTGGTTCAAGCAAAAACACCCCTCAAGGATGCTGCGGCGGTTAACGCTACCCGATGGGAGTTATATCGGAGGCTTCAATCGACTGGTTTACCTGTAGAGGTTGGTTCTGGGGGGCGAACAAAGTTTAACCGTAAGACCAGAGGAATTGAAAAAACTCATTGGGCTGACGCAGCTTGTGTCGGCGCTTCAACTCCTGAAAAGCTTCTGATGAACGGAATCAAACCACTAAACATCAAAGCTAAGGGGCATGGAAGAAGGCAGCGTTGCGGTACAAACAAATTTGGCTTTCCCATTCGCCATGCGCCAGCTCAGAAGTTCTTCTTATGTTTCCAGACTGGGGACTTGGTAAAAGCTAATGTCTTAACCGGAAAGTACGCAGGTATTTATGTCGGTCGAATTGCTATTCGATTCAAGCCGAGCTTCAAGTTAACTACAGGAGGGAAAAGTTTTGACGTGCATCCAAAATATTTAAAGACCATTCACAGGGCTGATGGCTACGAATATGCATCTTAAAAACAAGGATTCGCTGTCGCTCAATTTATTATTTGGCGGCAATTCCCCAGACGCTAAACCATTGGGGGTACTCGCCTTGCGGCTCGATACGTCCCCCTCGGTTATAGCGTCCGCCCCCTTGCCGCATTTAAGATGGACAGTTCAGATCAATTAAAAATCCCCCTGCTTCAATCACAAAATCATCGAAATCATCATCACTCCCGACTTCCACCTGTCCTCCATCTTCCCAAGACACGCGAGTCCCTGTAATATTGCCACTTCTCCCCCCGGCTAAACTACCATTAAACCGAGCAAAGTTTTGGGTGGAAAGAATACTGCGTCGGGTTTGACCGGTAGGGCTCACCGATTCGAGGAAGAAAACATAGCGGTTATTGGCTTTAAACTGAAACTCGCTGAATCGATTGGGTACAGTTCCCCCCTCAACTGTTCCGACAAAATCTGATCGAGTCCCCAGATCATTTTGACCGCGAGAGGTTTCCACAGACTGGTTTGTGCCAAAAGCATCATAGGGTTTGGCTTCCTGAAACAGAATCCTTTCTTCTCCGGTTGTTTCATTCCGCACACCCAAGGCGGCTTGGTAAGATCCGTGAGATTGCAGGAACTCAAATTCCACAATTGTATCCTCTGGGAATTGGATCGCCCGATTATCAAAGATATCCTGGGCTTGTACAGGTGTTGCCAATGTACCCAATAATCCACTCGCGATCGCGCCAATTAACCAATGTTTGCTGTAGAGTTGTCTCATTGCTAATTCCCTTTATTTTCAAAAAAACTCAAAACTTTACCATCCCAACAGCGCCGGATTTGATTGAGATCGGGTAGCATCTTGTAAGGTGACCCGTAAGGCTTCGGCTTCAGTTCTGAGTTGTTCTAACTGCTGACAAGCAACAGGTACTGGTAACATTTGTGTATCCGGCTCTCGGGCATAACGACGCACATCTGCGGCATTTTGCTCAAGTTGCGCGATCGCGGCGTTGCAGGTTTGAAAAGCGTCGGCTGATTCTTGGTTCAACTGTTGCACTCTCTCTAGTAACGCCGGATCTAAGCCGCCATCTGTTTCAAATAGGGGTGCAGTATTATTCCAAATATTCGTCCCCGTAATATCAGAATAACTGCGGTCAGCCCTGGCGGGCATCGCGGTTAAAATACTAGCAACCATCGCTGAAATGGGGACAACCAAAACAAATTGAATTTTACCCATCGGTTAACTCCTCTAAAAATGCAGTGCTGTTCCAGCACCAATAACAAATCGGGCTTCATCACCCGCACCCGCAACATCGCGCACGGCGGGGGTAATCACAAAGGGAATATTTCTAAAGGGGGCGATGGACAGCCCTAAGCCTAAATCTTGCCCCGTCCATTCAGCAATAAAACTGATGGGACGCGCCACTCGCAAGGCAATATTACCGAAAACGTTAATATTGTTAACCCCATCATCTACTGCACCATTAGAACGAAACTGTCCATCACCCACACCCACAGTAACAGCAATGCGACTGAATGCTTGGTCAAGGGATTCTTGGGTGCGGAAAATTTTAGTAATTACTCCATATTTTGACTGTTCAAAATCGTTGTTCGTGATATTCAAAAAGCCATTCCAACCCAAAGCAGCGGATAAATCTTGTGCAAACCGACGATGAAGTTTGGCATTAAAGCCACCATCTCCGAAGTTGTCGTCTGTGGTTTCTAAAGCATAGGAAAGTTCAACGCCCACGGCTTTATCCGCATTACCCACGCCAATCCCGACACCGCCTGTACCAACAGAACCGTCATCATCGCGCACTGTGGCTTGGTAGCTACCATTGAGAAATAGAGTATTGCGATCGGCACCATATCCCACGGGAATATAAATGCTTAACCCTGGCGACGCGCCAAACTCTTCAAAAGGTTCGGGTATCACTAATGGTGCAACAGGTTGGGGACGAGGACAACGGCGAGGAGTTCCAGCTTGAGCGAGTTGATCAGAGGTAGTTTCTCCAGCTAAGTCAGTATTTTCAGTCGATTGTTCCAGACAGCTTACCCTTGTATTGGTAGCAGCATCTGCAACCAATCTATCCAGGTTCAGTGTTTGTTCCTGAATCGTCTCAGGATTGAGCGTCTTTGCATTTGAAAATTCTGTTCGATTCGTTGGAGTTAATGTTGGTGTTTCATCTTCACGTTTAATTTGCCCTGTTTCTGGAAGAACAGGAGGAGAGTCCAGATCAGTTTTAGGTAAGGAGTTCGTGGTGGTTTTTTGGGAAAACAGTTGTTCTTCTAATTGTTCAATAGTAACAAGGGATTGACTGACTTGAGGAGTAATGTCAGACAGGTTGCCATTAGTATTAAATGGTTCTAAAGGAAAATTAACAGCATCTGAAGTCTCACCTGCTTGTGCAGTTAAGCCTCCAGCTAAAATTACGGTCACGGTAAAAACTGCTAAACTGGGAGGGCGCATAATTTTCGTCTCACCCGAACTGAGTCGGAATAGATAAGGGTTTATAAGTAGGCGTAGATGTTCCCCCAGAAAAGTCTTGCATTCTCTCCTGTAATTCATACTAGATTCCTGAACAAGATCCGGAATCAACAGGTTGTGAAGTCAAAAATAAACAGCCTTTATTACCCCATGCAAGAGGAGGCGATTGAAATCGCTGCTACAAAAACTTTCGTCCGCAAGGTAAGGACTAGGTTATCACGGGGGTAGCTAACCCGGATTTAGTATAAAACGGACAAAAATGGAGAATTTGCTAGGCAATTTATGGTTTTTACTCGCCTTTTTGACTAATTAACGTAATGTATTTTTTATAGTTCAAGAAAACTCTGTTTTTTAGTCAAATTCCCAGATCAGCAGGTTGGTGGCAATCCATGCCCCTATGTTACATTATGTAAATTTTCCTCAATCCTTACTCCTCACAGATGACCAATAGCGTAAAGATTTCACACCAATCGTAGTAAAAGTAACAGATAGCATTCTAATCTAGGATTAGAGCAACCGTTCAGATGGATACTAGTCAGCTTCTCTGGTTACATCAAAGATGATAACGGAAGCTTGCTTGCACAGAAATGTTCAACAAACCTGTCTCAGTCTTAATCGGGATGGAACGCCAGCGATACCCACCAAAGCATCACGGGCAAGACGTTGGGTTAGAGACAGTTAACCCTTCCTGATTAAAGAATGAAATATTTTTTCTCACCAAAAAGCGACTCAAGCAAGGTGTAACCAACAAACACAGTCGCTTGCTTCGTTACGTCACCTAGTTGTAAACCTATATGGAGGCGTGGCATTATTTTCCGATTATAATCTTTGATTAAACGGGAGAGGAATGCCACGAAGAAAGATGATTCGGTCATTTAGTGTGCATCCCCAGTCTATTCCCACAGTCAAACAAGCTTGGCGCAATAAGAGTCATGGACGCGATCGCGAACTCGCAGAAGCACTAGGACTATCCTTAGATACCTTAAATCACTTTCTCAAAGGACAACCCGTTAAAGGACTAAATTTTGTCGAACTTTGTCAGGTCTTAGAATTAGACTGGCAGAACGTGGCTGGCTTAGATAGCCAGCCGGATCTGGTTTTTGACTCACCGCTTGAAGTGGGGAAGTTCCTAGCTTACTCCTACAGCAATGGGATTAGTGCGGTTGACCAAGCCTTACAAACACTGGTGAGAACACTCTGTCAACTCTTAGGTCGTCTCACCCGCAAAGTAGGGAATTTGCTTCGTGCTGATCGCACCAGTATTTTCTTATTGGATCGAGAACGACAAGAATTAGGTTCACTGATTGCCGAAGATGGAGACGGTGGTAGTCTCTTAATTGATATTCCTGCTGACAAAGGAATTGCCAGTCTCGCCGCATTTTCCTTAAAAGTGATTAACATTCCCTTTGATGTCTATGATGACCCGCGCTCCGAGATGGCGCAGAAAACGGATCGCCGCACTGGATACCGCACCTATACAATTCTGGCTTGGCCCCTATTAAACGAGCAAAAAGATCTGGTAGCGGTGGTGCAATTACTTAATAAGTTAAAGCCAAACTACCAGCCGGAAGATGATCTACTCAAGAAGATTGATCATCGTGGCTTCACCTCAGATGATGAAGTCCTGTTTGCCAAGTTTGCCCCTTCGATTCTCCAGATCATAGAACGATGTCAATTTTGTTACCAACTTGCCCAAAAACTCCGGGAAACGACTGATATTAAACCCGGTAGTTTACAAGAAGTTGAATTGGTCGAGCAACTTCAGCGACAAGAACGACAGTTACAGAAACATCTCCAACGGATCTAGAGAAAACAAGGGCAGCAGGGGTTGTAGAGACGTGCCATGGCACGTCTGGGAGCAGGGGTTGTAGAGACGTGCCATGACACGTCTGGGAGCAGGGGTTGTAGAGACGTGCCATGACACGTCTGGGAGCAATGTAGAGACGCGCCATGGCGCGTCTGGGAGCGATGGAATCAACATCCTCAATTTTGACAGCAAGCCGGATCTGTGAACGAAGAATCCCCGCACTTTTAGGGCGGAGAGTGTCAATTAATATTTATTAACAAAGAAGATAAACCGATCAATATTCCTGAAAGCTGGATGAGTTTGAGTAGCTATTAGTGTAACTCTAATGTCTTTAACTCTCCAGCCATGAAATTTTATCCTCTGACCCCGGTAACGAAAAAAATTCAGTTCAGTGCGGGATTATTATTGCTGGTTCTTTTCTCTTCTGGATGCAATAATCAACTCGATGCATTAACTACCCAAACTTGCGCTGAGGCAGAAGCGGCTGTTGCTGAAGCCCAGCAGCAATTTGAGCAAGTTAAGGATAAATTACTTAACTCAAGTCAGTCAGATAATCAGACGATTGATACCTCTATATTGCAAAACCTGCAAGAAGCCGAAGAGTACGCTTTTGAACTTTGCGAACAAGGAGGATAGTTAAACTAGAAATATTCAGGTAATCTTTTCAGCGAGAAACACGAACTAATCCAGCATCGAAAAAACAACATAACTTTTTCTCAAGCTCGGAAAATAAAAGTTTATTGATAAGATGGACAAAAATTAATTATTAGGGCATTAAAAATTAATTTCAAAGACTGTGTGAGGGGCTTCCTTTATTTCAAGTCTACCATTAAGTTGTGCGACTAAAGCGTGAACCAATTGTAATCCTAATGTTTTCGGTGAATTAAAGTGAATCCAGTCAGTTTTTGTTTGCTTGGTATTGCCCACTATTAATTTAATTGTGTGATTTTCTGTTTTATGGGAATGAATTTCAATCCAAATGTGTCCTTGGTGTCCGTTGTTTCTCAAAGCATGTTTTAAGGCGTTAGAAATCAGTTCATTGAGAATCAATCCACAGTGAATTGCGGTAGATAAATCGAACTTTATCTGTTGATCAACATTGAGTTTCACAATAATAGATTCGGGATGAATAGTATAGGTTTGAATCAAATGATAGGTGAGATTTTCGATATAATTGAGAAAATTAATCCGCTCCAAGTGATCGACTTGATAGAGTTCCTCATGGATAAGAGCCATGGATTTGATTCGGTTCTGATTTGCCTGGAAGAGTGCGAGAATCTCAGGATCATCAATTTGCTGGGATTGTAGATCAAGCAAGCTAGAGACAAGTTGCAGGTTATTTTTTACGCGATGGTGAATTTCTTGGAACAGCACTTCCTTTTGCTGTAAAGAAATCTTAAGCTGATCCTCGATATGTTTGCGCTCGCTAATATCCATTGCCGCGCAGGTAATTCCCTCGATGTCTCCGATTGAGCTGCGTAAGGGTTCGACGGTTAAATCGTAGTATCGCTGTTTACCCTGAATGGTGAGGGATACTTGATCTCGCATTCCTACCCCACTGCTGAGTACACGTTGCTTAATGGACATTAACCGTTGCGCTTCCTGGGGGGCTAGGAGTTCGCTGTCGGTTTTCCCCAAGATAGTATCCACTTCGCCATCAGAAACCGAATTGTAGACCCAAGTGTAGCGTAACTGATGATCTTGATTAAACACCACCAAGGGTGCATGTTTGAGCGCCGTGCGGAAGCGAGTTTCACTTTGCCGTAGTGCTTCTTCTACCTGTTGACGTTCCCTCAATTCAGATTGTAACTTAGCATACAATTGGGCTTGATGAATCGCGATCGCACAATGATCAGCAATAGCTTGGACAAACTCAATATCCTCTGTGTTCCATTCCCGTGAATCATCGCACTGGTGTAAACTAATTCCACCAATATAGGAATTTTGGTGAAGCAATGGCACAATCAAAATAGCGCGAATTTCACAATCCTGCGCCGCCTTGATTAACACCTCTGGCAAATTGGGAGTAATTTGCGAGAAAACCACAGGCTGACCCTGACTTAACTCCTGGTGGTGATACCGATAAAAATCACAGTAGACACCCAAAACACTCTCCCGTTGTGCTGTCGCTTCAGAAACGTGATGCGCCCTCATTTGCGACTCATCATCCGGTCGAAAAATCAAACAGCGACTGACATTGAGGGTTTCATGGAGTTGATCGACTGTGGTTTGGAGAATATTTTCCAACACCAACGTACCCCGCATCGCTTGAACAATTTGGTTGAGTAATGTCTGTCGGGAGACTTGACGTCGCAGTTCAACAAGTTCGTTTTCTAATGCGGTAATATGGGTCGAGTTAGGAGAGTCTACCTCTAGGTGAGAGTTGGATGGCTGATCAACGGACATGATTTTCCTCGGGGAAAGGACATAACAGAAAAAATTTGATTTTAGTTCATTAAGGCAGGTTTTGAATAGGTATCAGGAGTTAAATTTTCTCGCCTCTCTCTAAAGGTATATTGGTTCTACCCAAGATGGTATGATGAATAAATACTTCTTAAAGACAACTCTTGATCAACTTGGGGGGCAGGAAACTTACGCCGCAAATGTCGAGTTCCAATCAACCCCTAAAAAAGCTGTACTACTTCATCATAAACAGTGAGTTTATTTAAACACCAATATTGCATTCCATCGCGATCCCGTTGAATTTTAGAGGACAGTTTACCATTCATCCCTCATCCTTGAGTAAACAGCTAGATACCACTTGAAGCTAAACTGAAGACTTAAGAATCCATGATCGACATCTTTGTCGGACATCGGCGGCGATGGCTAGCTGAGTGATTCTTGATTTCCTTTGCCCGGTTCAGTGAGGAACAATCTATTTCTAGAACTCTAACCATTCAACTCTGGCAATCCGGATCTAGCACAGTATAGAAATATCCAGGCTAATTATGTCTGACTTGAGTGAAAACAAAATTCCCCTCCAGAGGGGATCGCGCAGTGAATTGCGGGAGTTAGTTCGGACTCAACTGCAAATGCTGTTGGAACAAGAAAATTTTCAGGGCGCTAAACAGGTATTAGTTCCCGTACAACCGGTGGACATCGCCGACGCAATCGAAGGATTGCCCGACGCCCTACAGGTTATCGCATTCCGCTTACTCTCTAAAGCTGAGGCGATTGAAGTTTACGAGTACCTTGACTCTAGTGTCCAACAGTCGCTGATTGAGGAATTTAAACGCCAAGATGTACTTGACATCGTGGACAAAATGTCCCCAGATGATCGAGTCCGATTGTTTGATGAATTACCCGCAAAAGTTGTCCGCCGTTTGCTTGCTCAACTGAGTCCCCAGGAACGCCAAGCCACCGCCCAACTCCTCGGTTATGGAGTCGATACAGCGGGGCGAATTATGACCCCGGAGTATATTTCCCTCAAAGAAAGCTTAACTCTGGGCGAAACCCTAGAACGGATTCGCAGTTTAGCCAGTACCACAGAGACGATTTATTATGTTTATGTCACCGATGCAGGGCGACACCTAAGTGGAATTGTCTCATTGCGGGATTTAGTCGTGTCTCCACCGGAAAAAACCCTGGGTGAAGTGATGACTCGCGATGTGGTTTGTGTGCACACGGATACGGATCAAGAAGAAGTGGCGCGGTTAATCCAACGCTACGACTTTCTAGCGGTACCGGTGGTTGATCGAGAACATCGTTTGGTGGGGATTGTCACTGTTGATGATGTGATCGATATTTTAGAACGAGAAACCACGGAAGATATTTATGCTTTAGGCGGTGGGGTACAATCCGGGCGTGATAATTACTTTCAAACCAATTTAATTACCGTTGCTCGTAAACGAGTGGTTTGGTTATTTGTGTTGTTACTGACAAACAGTGTGACTGCCACTATTATTAACTCTCAATCCGAAATTTTACAGAAAGTTGTGGCGCTTGCCGCATTTATTCCTCTGCTGACGGGTACAGGGGGGAATGTGGGCGCTCAATCTTCAACGGTGGTGATTCGTGGTTTAAACACTGACGAAATTCGCGATATGGGTTCATTGCAGGTGATCGGGCGCGAGGCAATGGCAGGAGCTATACTGGGTACAATTTTAGGAGTAGTGGCGACGGTTTGGGCATATTTACTCAGAGATGATATCAATGTTGCCTTTGCGGTGGGAACCAGTTTAGTTGCAATCGCGATTCTTGCATCGGTGGCGGGTTCGGCGTTACCCTTTTTGTTCCGTTCCCTGGGATTAGATCCCGCTTTGATGTCAGCACCGTTTATTACGACGGCGGTTGATGTGTTAGGTGTGTTGATTTATTTCAGTATCGCCAAGATGGTTCTTCTTTAGTCATTTGTCGATTTTTTTCATAATTCATCTTCGTGACATCCTCATGACATGAACAGGGAATGCTAACTCACCGTCTTAAAATTGCCGAGTGTATCTTTGTTGCTGTCTCAATCATTGGCTGGGTTGTAGCGGCGGCGTCTGGTAAAATTGTCTATGGAGCGGTTCCGTTGTCGATTACACTGTTGCTCAATCTGATCAATCGCCTACGGTTTGAGCAACACAGCCGACATCGGCTCACGGGAGCCATCGCTCAACTGCATAGACAAGTGTCCCAAGAGAGTCAATCTTTGTACCAACAGCAGCTTAATCAGGCGCTAGCATCTCTACAAGCGAAACTCCCCGACTATCTGGCTCAAATTGAGAACCCCGCTTCGGAATTAGGGGCGATCAAAATTGCACAACTTCAAGCTCGAATTGTTAGTGTAGAACAATCGCTGCGGAATGTTGTGGATTATCTCAATAGTGCTTCATTGCCACACCACATCGAGCAATTAGAAGCCGCGATCGCACAACTAACTGCCGATATTGATAAGATACAATACCAAATCCCGATTACCACCGATCCAGAACGCTCAAACCATTGGTACACAGAGGCGGGGGGTGAGCCGTCTTTATTTCCTGTCGCTTCCGAGTCGGTTTCCTCTATAAGTGATCACACAGCAGGGGCTGTAGGGGCGGGTTTTACAGATAACTTGGGCGAGGAAACTGATAATTTGACGAAACCCGCCCTTTTTGGCGAGCCTGATCCGAATTCCATTGCCCCTGAACCGATCATACCCGATTGGAAGTTTAGATTAACCCTAAAAGGACATCAGGATTGGATTAGTGCTTTGGCAATGAGTTCTGATGGGCAAATCCTTGCTAGTGGTAGTTTAGACAAAACTGTGAAGCTGTGGCACCTAGAGACGGGTGATCTGATTCACACATTTAGTGATCATCAGCAGGGAGTTCTTTGTCTTACCTTAAGTCCCGATAGCAAATGGCTGGCGAGTGGTGGATTTGATCAGATGATTAAGGTATGGAATCTAGAGACTGGAGAATTATCTCATACCTTGAGGGGTCATAATGGTTCTGTGCGATCGCTCGTGATTACGCCGGATAGCCAAACCCTGATCAGTGCTAGTTTTGATCAAACCATTAAGCTGTGGCAATTAGAGCGGGGAGAATTTTTGCAGGATTTAGTCCAAGAAGCTGGACGATTAGCCGCGATTGCATTAACTCCAGATGGCAAAACCCTTGTCAGTGGTGGCGCAGATGGCATTATTGATCTGTGGCATTTTAATCCTTTTGATCTAAAACTGAGTCTTACAGACAATCTGAGTTCGATTCACTCCCTTGCCTTAAGTCCCGATGGGCGTCGGTTAGCCGCCGCCTGTACTGATGGTACTCTGAAGGTATGGCAACTCGATAGTGCTGAACTGGTAGAGATGTGGCAATGTCCCTGTGCACCCGCGATGTCTATTGTTTTTAGCGATAATGGGCAAAGTGCGATCGCCGCTCATGCAGACGGTACGATTAAGATCTGGTGGCTAGGAATAGATGAGCCGTTGCTTGTCTTAGACAATAACACTGTTGGTTCTGTGGTATCCGTTGCTCTAAGTCCAGATGGTCAGTGGTTAGCTGGAGGCAATCGGGATGGTACAGTTAACATGATTGGCGTAAATCCCCTTCTTCCGCGAAGCAAGAAGGGGTGTAGGTTCCGGAAATCGGAGGTACGGAGATTTCCAATAGACTAATTTCAGCCTGTCAAATAGCTAGAATTATGCGATAATAAAAGTATGAAAACGCGAAGAATAACCTACAGAATCTATCCAAACAAAACCCAAAGTGATAAGTTACATTGGGCTAGAAAAATGCACGGCGAACTCTACAATGCGGCTGTGGCAAACCGGAGGACGCAATATAAACAGTTTGGTCATTCTGTAGATTATTTTGAGCAACAGAATTGCCTGCCTGAGTTCAAAAAGGTATGGATTGAATATGCTGAATTAGGTTCTCAAACTCTGCAAGCTACATTAAAGCGTGTTGATTTGGCGTTTCAAAGGTTCTTCAAAGGCTTAGGTAAATACCCAAAGTTCAAAGCTAAACGTAGATATGCTGGTTGGACTTATCCCGGTAAAGCTAGCTGGAAAGTGCATTCTAATGGACAGAACGGACATCTAGAATTGCGAGATTTAGGCGTAAAGCTACAAATCAGGGGAAAGGCTAGAACTTGGGGAACGCCTACAACATGTACTATATGCTTGAGAAACGGCAAATGGTACGCATCTATTACAGTTCAGTGCGAACCAAATAGAGCAACAAATACAGGCTCTATTGGCATTGACCTAGGCTGTAAAGAGGCAATAACGCTATCAACTGGTGAAAAGATTGCTAAACCCTCCTTTATTAAGGAAGGACAGGCAAAGGTAAAAGCTGCATCAAAGCGTTTAAGACGCAAGAGAGCGCCTAACAGAAACAAGAAAATAAAAGGTTCAAGCAGATGGAAGAAAGAACGTAGACGAGTCTCAAAACTCCAAAGCAAGGTAGCGCGTCAGAGAGAAGACTGGCTGCACAAAACAACTAGCGATATAGTTGGCGGTAATAGCCTAATCGCAGGAGAGCAGTTAAACGTCAAAGGAATGACTAGCAAAGCCAAAAAGGGTAAGCGTAAAAAGCAAAAAGCAGGCTTAAACCGCTCTATCCTAGATGTTGGTTTTGCTACTATCGGTCAGCTTTTAGACTACAAAGCGGCTGAATCTGGCGGATTCTATGTTGAGTCGCCAACTCAAAAGCTCAAACCAACTCAAAGATGCACAAAGTGTTGGGAACTAACGCCTAAAACTTTAGCTGATCGAGTACATATTTGCGCTAATCCTGACTGTAATCATGTTGAGGATAGAGACGTGAATGCTGCTCAAGTAAACGAAACTTGGGCAAGGGGTTTGGAACGAACCTCTTTAGACGTAGAGTCGCCTAGCGCTACCGCGTGCGGAAGTATGCGGCAACTAGGGACTTTGAAACGCCAGAAACAGCGACTTCAACGAAGTAAGTCGCTGTAGTTCATACTTTGGCAGCAATTTTCAGGTTTGTAGAGACGTGCCATGGCGCGTCTTCAGGTTTGTGTAGGAGCTCTTTTCTCTACTATCGTTTCCTAGCTCACAAAAGATGTAACTCGTGCCCGCCCCGACTATTACTGTATTTATCCCTGTTCCCTGTTCCCTGACGAATGACAAATGACGAATGACAAACATAATTGGCTTTTTATCGCTGAATCTGTTGCTGTTGCTGTCTCATTTGTGGGAGTCGCCATAGCGGTTCTATCTGGACAGATGATTTATGGATTAGCGCCTTTAGCCATCTCCTTGTTACTCAATCTAATTAATCGCCGTCGTGTTGTCCGATTTCTTCGGCATAAGATCAGCGATCGCACTCAAATTGACAACTTAAGTCGAGATATCCAAACTTTGAGTACAGAACTTGCTCAACTTAAGCAAAATCATTCTAATTTGGCTAATCTGGTATCTAGGGAGGAACTTTCTGCTGTTGTCTCTACCGTTGAGGCAATTAATGAGCAGCAAAAGGGATTACGACGTTCTCTGGTTCCCCTGCAATCGAAACTTGCTGAATTGAATCAAAAATTTACCCAGCGTCCAGAATTAGAACAGATTGAGACTTTAGCCGGGATTATTGTAGCACTTAAACAAACCATTGATCAGCTTCCCCAGCCTGAGCGCACCTCCGTTGCTGTCAACCCAGAACGAGTTGAACAATTAGAACGTGCGATCGCGCAAATCCAACAGGAACTCAAGCAACTTCAACAGTAAGCGCGTTATGAGACTTAGGCAAGGATTGGAACCCAACCTGGAACATCCGCGTCCATAGCTAACATATTGAGTTATTAATCTCCAAGAGGAACACGCCTCTGTTCACTTTGCCAATCAGTACAACCTCGTGCCAAAGTCAAAAACCCAATTGCCAGAGATTCCCAAACAATGAAATCGGTTAGTTATGGATAAAAGACACCTTTCCCTCTCTACTCCCCCTACTAATATGTCACTTCTGTCCATCCTCTCTCATTCTCCGGGGAGTGTCTTGAGCTTCTTGCGCTGGGGAACAGCATTTGTCACAGCAGCATTTGTCAGTGGACTAGTAATGACTCCTGAGGTTGAGGCTCAATCCGCCACACCGCAACCAATATTTGAGAACGTAAAACTGGGGCGAAGATTTTCACCTGATCCGTTGGTCATTCGCGGTATCAGTGGCGGTTCCGTTTCAACCCAAGCTGTTTCGGGTCGTACCGAAACACCAACCGGTTCTTGTATTGGGTATATTGATGAACCGCCTGATCATATCCTAGAGCTAACTTCTTTTTTCAACTATCTCAGCTTGCAAGTAGAAAGCCCTGAGGATACAACTCTATTGGTTAAAGGACCCGGCGGAAGTTGGTGTAATGATGACGCTGAAGGCAAAAATCCTGGAATTTCAGGTCAGTGGTTAGCAGGACAATATAAAGTTTGGGTTGGTTCTTTTCAAAAAGATAAGTATCATCCCTACGTGATTCGGATTAGCGAAGTTCAACTTCTCAATCCCGGACCCTCTCGACGCTGAAGCTAGGGTGTGGGGTGTGGGGTGTGGGGTATGGGGGAAACAAGGGAGATGGAGATGTTAATTCAAACCCAGACTCCGCACTTCATTCAATTTGTCTGTTAAAATCAAGTTCCCACGCATGACAGTAACCGCAAGTCCTGCAAGAATGACGCGATCGCTCCCAGTATACTGTACCTTGACTACGCCTCCTCGACGGGATGCTTGATACGCTAAAAACTCATCTTGACCGATGCGGAAGCGCCAGAAAGGTGCTAGACAGCAATGGGCTGCACCGGTTACCGGATCTTCATCAATTCCTAATCCCGGTGCAAAGAAACGAGAAACAAAATCATACTCTGAACCCGCATCCGTCTGACTGGTAACAATAACATCGGAGATAGGTAAAGTTTTAAGTAAACCAAAATTCGGCTGCACTTGTCGCACCATCTCTTCCGATTCCACTTCCACCAAATAGCCCAAAGAATTCTGCAAAACTGCTTTAATCGGTACGCCTAAGGCTTGAGTAAGTTCTGGGGGGGCGGTTGTGGGTTGGGAATGATTCACCGGGAAATCTAACTCAATCCATTCACCCTGACGCTGGGCGATGAGTATCCCACTTTTGGTATAGAAACGGGCGGCGGTATCGGGGGAAAGATGACCTTCTGACCATAATACATGGGCGCTGGCTAAGGTGGCGTGACCGCAAAGGGGGACTTCGACTGTCGGGGTAAACCAACGCAGATTAAAGCCATCGTCTTGCGGAACTAAAAAGGCGGTTTCAGACAGATTCATTTCCTGTGCCACATTCTGCATCCAGCTATCCGGTTGGGGAGTTGACAAAACACAGACAGCGGCTGGGTTTCCAGTGAATGGGGTACAGGTGAAGGCATCGACTTGAATGATTGAGTGTTTCATTGCTTCAGTGGTCAGTGATTACCCGATCCCCAATTTATCAAAGAATTCGCGGATCTTACTGGCATAGATTTTAGACTCAAATGATTTACAGTTTCTCAATCTCTTCTCTAGTCAGTCCTGTTGCTGCTGTGATGGTATCAAGATTAGTCCCTTGTTGTTTTAATATTCTGGCTATGTTAACCTTTTCCTGCTGTTTGCCTTGCTCCATACCCTCTTTGATACCTTTCTCCATGCCCTCTTCTAAACCCTCCAATCTTCCCTCTGAGCGCGAACTTTCTATTAGACTGATTTCATAGCGCCGATTTTCCATAAATCTCAGGTAGTTGGCTCTTTCTGCTTCACTCAAACTATCGATG
>NZ_JAVJZI010000222.1:0-18766 GCF_040223135.1 Coleofasciculus sp. G3-WIS-01 | reverse complement strand
CATTACCGCTTTGAAAGGTTCTTGAAGCACAAGGCGTTTGAGACGGGCAAAGTCGTACTTGATTGCAATGAAGCCTACACCAGTAAAACCGTAAGCTGGACAGGTGAAATCATTTCTAATCTTGGTGGAAAAAAAGTCATTATTGGTAGCGATGGATTTCGGATGGACAGGGACATCAATGGCGCTCGTGGGATTTTCCTACGGGCTTTGGGAGATATCCCCTCTCTGAGAGCTTGTCTCTTAGAGTGCATTGTTAGCGAATGTTAGCAAAATTATATCGGCTCTACCTCATCTGTTTGAACGGTTTTATCGCGTTGATTCAAAGCGTGCCAAAGCCTCCGGCGGCTTTGGCTTAGGATTAGCGATCGCGCAACAGATTGTTCAAGCTCATGGGGGACATATCAGCGTTACCAGCACCCTGAGACAGGGTTCGACGTTTCAAATTGCTCTACCCCTGATTCGAGCCATTCCCTCAACTGGACATCTCCTCGGAGCCTAGAGAGGAATTTTATCGGGTTCGCTAGGTGGATGTTACCTTCTTTTTTGTACGATAGGTTGATAGGAGAAGTTATCAACTCTAGATGACCCACAGCGGTTCTTTGCCGAATCGCGTCCCTTTGGTATTCCCCATACCTGCCGATTGCTCTCGATCAATTGGGTATGGCGGCGATTTAATCCATAAAAAAGGGAATTTGTCAAGGGTTTGTTGCCAAGCTCAAGCTAAAAACTGCTTATCGCTTATTTGAATGATCATCAAAACTTCGGTGCTGGCTCACTTACTCCAAGCCATGCCCCAACTGCGGCAACAAGTATATTTCAAAGCGTCTTTGACCGCACTCTCCCATGCAATGGAAGATCAGGTCTTGGCTGGTTCAGAGCAGCCGTTGGTGATTGCCTGTTTTCAGCGAGAACGCTTCTATCGTCAGGAAGCCCATCGCTATCGGCGTATTGCTCAACGGACACCTCATGTGTATGTATTAGCCGCACCGGAAACGGATTTTAAGAATAGCTCAGAGCACCACGAAACCGTGGCATTTGATCCGGGCGATGGCTTAAGTCACGAGTGGCATTTAGTCGTCATTGGTTCGTACTATGCCAACTGTTTGATTTGCCGCGAAAAACCTGTGTCTGTCTCTAATAGCGTCAATGGCGAGATGGATACCTCTCGACGTTTTGAGGGAATTTGGACATTTGACCGAACGGTTAGTGCAAAAGCCGCCGAGTTGCTTCTGGATCGCATTGCCCGCTATCGACCTGAATTAGCGGATAAAATCGAGCAGGCAAAAGCTCAGTATATTGGTGACTCCTTAGGGGTAAGTTCTCAATCAACTCAAACAAAAGATGTGAATCCGCAAGACTCACCCAATCCCGATCCGTTTGTGCAGCGGTTGGTGACTTACTTACAAGCGGGTCAGTATAAACTCCTGAAAGCCTATCGCTCGATCGCGGCTCAAGAACAACGAGAGCGTTTGGTAAATTCGATTAGCACGGCAATTCGGCGATCGCTCGATCCTCATGAAGTCCTAGAAATCGCGGTGCAAGAGTTAGGACGAGCCATGGGTTCCTGTCGCTGTCTGATTTATCGCTGTAAAGCAACGGATACTCAAGCCACGATTACCCATGAATACATGGAAACCCGAGGACGCGATCGCACCATCCTTTGCTCAACTTTAGGTAGCCCTTGGCCCCTAAAAGACAATTCTCTGTTTCAAGGAATTGTCGAACATCAAGAGTCTATTTCCGTAGAAGATACCCAAAACGATCCTCGACTGAACCAGACACCGAGCAAAAGCGCCAATTCCCCGTCTTTTAACTTAAAGGAATTGGTGCAAACTTTTAGTATGCGCTCCTGGTTAATGGTTCCTGTATTATATCAGGGTCGGTTATTGGGTATGGTTGAGTTACACCACTGTGGGGAAATCCCTTATCGGTGGAAGGATGAAGAACTCGCCCTCGTCGAAGCGATCGCAACTCAAGTGGGTGTCGCCTTAATCCAAGCTGAAGCTTATGCGAATCTGCAAGATTTGAACCAACAACTCGCAGCCCTTGACCGCACTCGTAGTAATTTAGTCGCCATCACGGGTCATGAACTCCGCACCCCCCTGTCCACCATTCAGGTTTGCCTAGAAAGTCTCGCTAGCGAGCCGGATATGTCGCCAGAATTGCGTCAAGTGATGCTGAATACCGCCCTTGATGACGCCGAACGTATGCGGAAACTGGTGCAAGACTTTCTCACCCTCTCCCGCCTAGAAAGTGGTCGTGTGGAATGGAATGTAGAAGCCATTTCTCTACAAGAGTGTATTGAGTTAGCTCTCAGCCGGATCAACGTCCATTGGTCACAGGAGCGGCGACCGAATATTATTAATCAGGTTCCTACCGATCTGCCCTTAGTCCAAGCAGATGGCGAGTGGCTGGTGGAAACCCTTGCCAAACTGCTAGACAATGCCTGTAAATTTACTTCCTCCCAAGGAGAAATCACAATTGGGATTCAAAGTAATGGGAATTCTATGTTAAAAGTTACCGTAGCCGATACAGGGCGAGGTATTGAACCGAATCGTTTAGAGGATGTCTTTGATCGTTTTTATCAAGAAGAAGGGGCGCTGCGACGGACTACAGGCGGCACAGGCTTAGGGTTGGCAATTTGTCGCCAAATTGTCAAGGGGTGGGGCGGTAAAATTTGGGCAGACTCGGCGGGTAAAGACCAGGGTTGTCAGTTTCACTTTACGGTGCCAATGATTGCGCCGACATCAGATTCTCAGCCCTCTAAAGGGAAGGGAAAAGGTGGTCGTAAGGGGTCAAGAGTTAAGCGAAAGTGAATTGAGGATTACTCGGTTAGATTAAGTCTAGTCGTATGAATTATATTTTTTTAACGCAGAGTACGCAGAGGATATCGCAGAGGTACGCAGAGGAATTGAGCGGAGTTGAATGATACCAGGTAAAATAGCGGTCATTGAAGGCGATATTACCCAGTTAACCGTTGATGCTTGTTAGCGAGTTGTTATTATCGGAGTTTGGAACTGGCAAAGGATTATCAGATTCGCACTATTGCTTTTCCTGCTATCAGCACGGGCGCTTATGGGTTTCCGCCGGAACGGGCTGCCAGAATAGCTGTAGGTACAGTTAAGCAGGTTTTGGAAGGGAATACAACTATCGAGCAAGTGTTTTTTGTTTGTTTTTCTAAGCTATCCTATAACCACTATCGGCAAGCTGTGCAGGAAATTTTGATGAATAAGGAATAAGGAGTGATTTCAATAGCTGTAGTTCAACTCGGTTTAACTGCTATTCTGGCTTTCTATGTAGCTTGGAATTTAGGTGCCAATGATGTTGCTAATTCCATGGGAACATCAGTTGGCTCAAAAGCGGTTACTCTACGGCAAGCGCTAATTATTGCGGGTATTTTGGAGTTTACGGGTGCGGTTTTATTTGGTCAAGGGGTGGCGACAACGTTAGCAACGAAAGTTATTGATCCAACCTTGTTTGCCCAAACGCCACAGGTGTTATTACTGGGGATGATGTCGGTGTTACTCGCTTGTGGTTTATGGTTACAAATTGCTACCAGTCTGGGATTACCTGTCGCATCATCCCATGCTGTGGTTGGCGCGATCGCAGGATTTTGTTGGGTGGCGATTGGGGTGCAGGCGGTAGACTGGGGAACGTTGGGTCGTATTTCGTTAACCTGGATTATTACACCCGTTATCAGTGGCATTTTAGCTGCCGGATTTTATGGTATTATCAATACCTCAATTTTAAGGCGAACGAATCCGATTGTTCGGTTACGGGAATGGATTCCTTGGCTAAGTGCTCTTCTTTTGAGCATCTTTGGCGCGATTGTTATGCCAAGTTTATTTAATCGTCCTCTATTTTATGCTTTGCCTATTCCTGCTCATGATTTACCCATTATTACGGTTTCAATAGCGGCGATTGTCCTCAGTCTGATTAGTTGGCATCAGTTAGAAAGTGGTTCCTTAATTTTATCTGTTAATCCTGAAGAATCGAGAGACAAAGGTATTCATAATGGGGAAATTGAAGCTAATATTGTCCCACCTCCTAATTCTGTGTCCCCCTTTCCCTCACCAATTGAGCAACAACTGGCGCGTTTCCAAGTTCTCAGCGCTTGTTTTGTGGCGTTTGCTCACGGTTCCAATGATGTCGGGAATGCGATCGCTCCCTTAGCTGTGATCGCGTATATTATTGCTACGGGTGCGGTTCCACTCACTGCGTTTAATATTCCGTTGTGGATTCTTATCGTCGGTGGTGCGGGTATTGTAGCAGGTTTATCCGTTTGGGGTAAAAAGGTGATTACTACCGTTGGGGAAAATATTATCCCTTTACAACCGAGTAGTGGATTTTGTGCCGAAATTGCCACGGCGACAACTGTTTTACTCGCTTCCCGCTTCGGTTTTCCGGTTTCTACCTCTCATGCCTTAGTGGGTGGTATTGTGGGTATTGGATTGATTCAAAATTGGCGCACGGTTCGCTTTCAAACCCTTAAATCGATTGCTCTAGCTTGGTTGGTTACGCTACCCGCAGCCGCTAGTTTAGGGGCGATTATTTTTATCAGTTTACGTGGGATTTTTCTTTAGGCTCTTAAGCAAGGGCGGGTTCTGTTGCTCATTTATCGGCTTTTAATTAGCGTTAGTCCCTAAACCCGCCCCTACAATTGTCCATTTGATGCGTCTTTCAATAGCGTGATATTAAAGATAGCTTTTAATTCAGCGGCTGAGTATTTTCTATAGTCACCAAAAGACATAATCTGCCTTCAGAATTATGTAAAAATAGTGATTTGTCCTGGGTGGATAACGGTTGTACTATGATAACGTTTGTGCGATCGCTCCCTTAACGGCAATGGCACTGACCTAAGCATTTGGAGATCACCGAAACCTTTGATATACCGTAGGGTGGGCAATGCCCACCAGCCAAAATTTCAGTACTATTCACTCTTGTCCCCATTGATTGACTTGCTCAACGGATAGTCCTAAAGCCTCGGCAACCTGCTCAACACTCAAACCCATGTCCAAGAGTCGGGGAATCGCTTCCTGTTGGGCGCGTTCGGCAGATTCTGCCCGTTGCTGTGCTGCTTCCGTCGGTGTGGGAATCCAGTTTCCTTGGGCGTCGTACCAGCGTAACCATTGTCGCTCTAATCCGCGATAGTCTCCGAACCACAATCCGATTCCCAATTCTAGGGTGGGCAGCCAGATTCTGGGTTCAGTGAGTTCCCGTTGCCGATAGCGATCGCCTTCTAACCAAAATACTCGCAATTCGTCAGTATAGCGGTCGAAGACGATGTAGTAGGGAATGGCTAAAATTTGCTCGTACACTTCCCATTTGGTTGGGGGTGAACCGCCGCGTTCAGTTTGTCCCAAGTCTTCCTGGCGGGTTCCTGGAGAGAGCAATTCGATGGCGACGATAGGGCGAACTCCTTCTTGCCAAATCACATAGCTCAAACGTAGTTCCCGTTCTTCGTAAAGTCGAGGAACTCCCACTACAGCATACCAATCGGGTCGCTTGTACCAGTTGGGATGATTCACGTCATAGTAGAGATTCAAGTCACTCGCTACAAAGATGCGATCGCTCTGATGGGTAGGCGGACAGAAAGTGGCGCTGCATAGTTCAGCTTGCCACAGATGGTACTCGTCGGGCAATCCAGATTCCTCCACAGATTCACTCTTGAGATCGTACATCGTGGGCAGGGTTTCTCTGGGAGAACGAGGGGGATCAGTTTGTTCGATAAAGGGTTTAGTGACGGACATAGGCACGCGATCGCTTTCTCTGGTTGGTATTGTAACAATTACCTTGTGTCCAGGACATGGGAAGGGCGGGTTTAGTCGAGTTATCGGTTGTTTCCAGAACGTTATCGGTTAAACCCGCCCCTACACCTTTGATTCCTCTTGCTGTATTGGCAGACGGATGGGATATTATGGCTGAATCCCTATCACTAGGCAAACTTTATCAACAGTTGCTTGAGGGGAATGCCAAGTCAGAAGCGATCGCCGAATTGCTTCTATTACTGTCTGATCCTTTACCGATGAGGCTTTCTGGTTAATCGTTAGCTGTTGTACAAGACGTTTGCTAATGTAGAACTCGAAGACGAGAAACCCGTTAACATTTGGGGATAACTGGATTGATTGTAGGCGTTGAGTCAAACGCGCGATCGCATCTTGATTCAGTCCAGATGCACTAACAATTTGTAGGCGATTTGGGGTAGACTCAGCTTTTTGAAGCGGCGCTTTTGCCATCGGTTTCATCTTTGGAGTTCTCAATGGCGCTGGCTCAGGGGTAGGACTCCATTCCTGATCGAAGTAGACTGATTCTTCCAAGGTATATTCTTTGCGTCCCTTGTCGTCTTCAATAATCAACAGATGGGTGGATGGATTTAGCATGATGGTTCTCCTTTTTTCAGTAAGTCCCGACACCCGCCAAGAACTCAAGTTTTTGGCTAAAAGCTTAAGTCCATTAAAATGGACTACAATTCTTATCTAGTAAACTAGATTCTGACTTGATCTTGGGTGCCTTGGGTTTCAATTCAAAGTGGTTTAACACTTTTGTCTGTCTATCCTCAGCATAAGAAGGGATTTGAGGGGAAAGTGTTCAGTCTTTGACTCACCCTTTGACTCAGTTAGGACTTACGCAAAGGCTATATATGTAGTGGCGTGGCACACCTAATTTGGTGTATTAAAATTCTATCCAGAAACTGTAGGGGCGCATGGCGTGCGCCCATAAAATCTGCAAATCTAATCCATCATTTTAGCTGGGTCACGCTAGTAGGGTGTGAAAGCGCTTGCGTAACGCACCTTAACCGATATATAGCAGTAGACACATCGATTAGGACTTTCGTCACCATTGTAGAGACGCTTCAAAAGCGCGTCTCTACAATCAACGGGGAAAACGGTTCAATATCAGCCGATTCGGGATGAACCAACGTTTTCGTCCAAACATGGCACCTACAGCCAAAACCTATAATGATAATCTGTACGCTATCTCAAAACCCTGTACCATGACCACCTCTCCCCGTCGCTACCATATCACCACCTTCGGCTGTCAAATGAACAAAGCCGACTCGGAACGCATGGCTGGTATCTTAGAAGATATGGGATTTGAGTGGTCAGAAGACCCCAATGACGCTAGCCTCATCCTCTACAACACCTGCACGATTCGCGATAACGCCGAGCAAAAAGTCTATTCCTACCTCGGTAGACAGGCAAAGCGTAAACAAGAACAACCTGACCTTACGTTAATTGTTGCCGGCTGTGTCGCTCAACAGGAAGGAGAAGCGCTGCTGCGACGTGTCCCAGAATTGGATTTAGTTATGGGACCCCAACACGCCAATCGCCTGAAAGACTTACTCGAACAAGTCGGTGATGGGAACCAAATTGTCGCCACTGAACCTATCCATATCGTCGAAGACATTACTAAACCCCGCCGCGATAGCACCGTTACCGCTTGGGTAAATGTGATTTACGGCTGTAACGAACGCTGCACCTACTGCGTTGTCCCCAATGTGCGCGGTGTGGAACAATCCCGCACCCCCGAAGCGATTCGGGAGGAAATGGCAGAATTAGGACGCCAAGGATATAAGGAAATTACGCTGCTGGGACAAAATATTGATGCTTATGGACGGGATTTACCTGGCGTGACTGAATCCGGACGGCATCAGCACACCTTGACAGATTTACTCTATTATGTTCACGATGTCCCCGGAGTTGAGCGGATTCGGTTTGCCACGAGTCACCCCCGCTATTTCACGGAACGATTAATTCGCGCTTGTAAGGAATTGCCGAAAGTTTGCGAACATTTCCACATTCCCTTCCAATCCGGGGATAACGATATCCTCAAAGCCATGGCGCGGGGATACACCCAAGAAAAATATCGCCGAATTATTGATACGATTCGCAATTATATGCCCGATGCATCGATTAGTGCGGATGCGATTGTCGGCTTTCCCGGAGAAACTGAGGCACAGTTTGAGAATACATTGAAACTGGTGGAGGATATTGAATTTGACCAATTAAACACGGCGGCTTACTCCCCTCGCCCTGGTACACCAGCCGCCCTGTGGGAGAATCAACTTAGTGAGGAGGTCAAGAGCGATCGCTTGCAACGGCTCAACCATTTAGTTAGTATAAAAGCCGCCGCGCGATCGCAACGGTATTTTGGGCGGATTGAACAAGTTCTCGTCGAAGATCAAAATCCCAAGGATTCCAGCCAAGTGATGGGGCGCACCAGGGGGAATCGGTTGACTTTCTTTACTGGGGATATTAATCAATTAAAAGGACGGTTAATTCAGGTAAAAATTACCGAAGTTCGTGCCTTCAGTCTCACCGGTCAAGCCTTAACATTAGCACCTTGTTAAAAAGAATGTCATGTCAGGTAGGCAATGCCGAACCGACTCCTGACACAGACTCTAGCAACTGACGATTGGGAATGCGATCGGCTAAAGATTTCCCATCAAAAATATTCCAGTCATCAAGTTATCTATAAAACCCGCCCCTACACCTCGGCTTCCCCACCTTCTGTCTGGAAAAAGTGCAGTTACTGTGAAGATGGGATATATAAGAGAAGAAGAGACCAATATCATAGATGACCGACCCAAAGCCATAGCGTAGTATGGACTAACTGGGACTGTACTCCTGGCATAGCCCTGCTAGTAACGACTTTGGGGATGCACCAACCACCTAATCTAGCTATGATACACGGCATACGCTAACACCGATGAACCTCACTCCCACTCAAAACCATGTCCGACTAGCGACGTGAAGGATCACTGAGGGCGGGTTTTGTACAAAGGTTACCATCAATAGCGACAAGAAAGTCCGATTACCCGCCCCTAGGAACTCACGCACCCGGTTATCTTGAACGAAGGAAAAGGTTCAAACTCCCTGAAGGCGGATCAATGACTTGACACCTCGCCAAAACGACTTAGATTAGACTGTTCAGCTAAGCTGCTATTTTGAGGACTCCCATGACCACCCTCGTCATCGTCGAATCTCCCACCAAAGCTCGCACCATTCGTAACTACTTGCCTTCGGACTACCAAGTAGAAGCGTCAATGGGTCATATTCGTGACCTTCCTCAATCGGCTAGTGAGATCCCTGAAGCCATCAAGGGAGAAAAATGGGCGCAGTTGGGGGTAAACGTGGAAGCAGATTTTGAACCCATCTACGTTGTCCCCAAGGATAAAAAGAAAGTCGTCAAACAACTCAAAGACGCCCTACAAGACGCCGAAGAATTAGTCCTAGCCACAGACGAAGACCGAGAAGGGGAAAGCATCAGTTGGCATTTATTGCAAGTCCTCAAACCCAAAGTTCCCTGCAAACGCATGGTTTTTCACGAAATTACCCAAGAAGCGATTCGTGACGCCCTGCAAAATTGTCGGGATATTGATGACCAACTGGTACGCGCCCAAGAAACCCGGCGAATTTTAGACCGATTGGTAGGTTATACCCTCTCACCTCTGTTGTGGAAAAAAATTGCCTGGGGATTATCAGCGGGGCGCGTCCAATCCGTTGCGGTAAGGCTTTTGGTGCATCGAGAACGCCAACGCCGTGCGTTCCGTCAAGGGAGTTATTGGGACTTAAAAGCCCTTTTAGACCAAGACAACACCCCCTTTGAATCCCGCCTCGTCACCCTAGCTGGCGCAAAAATTGCCACTGGAAGTGATTTCGACGCCAACACGGGGCAAATTATTGAAGGGCGAACGGTGCGGCTGCTGAATGAAGCTGAGGCGCGAGACTTGCAGGCGCGGCTGTTGGACAAAACCTGGACAGTGACTAACCTAGACGAACGCCCCGTCATCCGCAAACCCGCCCCCCCATTTACCACCTCTACCCTGCAACAGGAAGCTAACCGCAAATTAAGCTTATCGGCACGGGATACAATGCGGACGGCTCAAAACTTGTACGAACAGGGGTATATTACCTATATGCGGACAGATTCGGTGCATTTATCCGCCCAAGCGATCGCAGCAGCCCGGAGTTGCGTCGAACAAATGTATGGTCAGCAATACCTCAGCCCCAAACCGCGTCAGTACAGCACCAAAAGTAAAGCCGCCCAAGAAGCCCACGAAGCCATTCGCCCCGCCGGAAGTACGTTCCGTACCCCCAGAGACACCGGATTATCGGGTCGCGAATTGCAACTGTATGAGTTAATTTGGAAACGCACCGTCGCCAGCCAAATGGCAGACTCGCGCCAAACCCACATTACCGTAGACCTAGAAGTCGAAGATGCAGGATTTCGGTCTACAGGAAAACGCATCGATTTTCCCGGTTACCTCCGGGCGTATGTGGAGGGTTCTGATGATCCCGAAGCCGCCTTAGAAGACCAAGAAGTTGTCCTTCCCCCCTTAACCCCTGGGGATCATCCGGAGTGCAAAAACCTGGAAGCCATCGGTCATGAAACCCAACCCCCAGGGCGCTACACCGAAGCCTCCCTGGTCAAAACCCTAGAAAGTGAAGGAATTGGGCGCCCTAGTACCTACGCCAGCATTATCGGTACAATTATCGATCGCGGCTATGCCCAAATGCAAAAAAAGACCCTCATCCCCACCTTCACCGCCTTTGCCGTCACCAGTTTACTAGAGAAACACTTCCCGGACTTGGTAGACACCAGCTTTACCGCCAAAATGGAACAAACCCTAGACGAAATCTCCACCGGAGAAGCCGAATGGTTACCCTATCTGGAGAAATTCTATCGGGGCGACAATGGCTTAGAAACCCAAGTGCGCGAACGGGAAGACCAAATTGACCCCAATGAAGCCCGGAGTATCGAACTGGAAAATCTCGATGTTAAAGTTCGTATTGGTAAATTTGGTCCCTACATCGAAGCCGAAAATGGCGAGGGTTCCGTCACCGCATCCATTCCCCAAGACTTGACCCCCTCTGAACTGGATGCAGAACAGGTAGAGATTATCCTCAAGCAAAAAACCCAAGGACCGGAAAAACTGGGACTGCACCCCGAAACGGGCGAACCGATTTATCTGTTAACCGGGAGTTATGGTCCTTATGTCCAATTGGGTGAAGTCTCTGAGGAGAATAAGAAACCGAAGCGGATGTCTTTACCCAAAGGGGTGAACATGGAAGATGTCACCCTAGACATGGCGCTGGGTCTATTAGCACTCCCGCGTACCCTAGGTGTTCATCCTGGAACTGGGGGCAAAGTTCAGGCGGGATTGGGGCGTTTTGGTCCTTATGTTGTCCACAACCAGGGTAAAGAGGGAAAAGATTATCGTTCCCTCAAAAAAGAGGACGATGTATTGACAATTTCCATGGATCGTGCATTAGATATATTGTCTCAGCCGAAAAAATCCAAAGGGGGTAGTCGCAGCAAATCCAAGACTCCATTACGGGAATTAGGGGCGCATCCAGAGGACAAAGAACCTGTCAATATCTACGAGGGTCCCTATGGAACTTATATCAAACATGGTAAAACTAATGCGGGAATCCCTGATGATCAATCGGTTGAGGATATTACCTTAGAAAAAGCCTTGGAACTCTTAGCCGCGAAGAAATCCAGCAGCCGTTCCAAAAAATCCTCAAAAAGTCGCAAAAGTACCAAAAAATAGGTTGATGTAGAGACGCGCCATGGCGCGTCTCTACCTAACGTTTACGTTGAGGTAGAGTCAAATGAGAGAGACGACGCCCAAAATGAGGTAAAAATACAGTGGCGAGAAAATGGGGATTATCCAATGTTGCAAGCATTACATCTCAAGCAAGTAGGACCAGCCCCTGAATTTGATGTAGAATTTGCTGAAAGACTGAATATTTTCACAGGGGATAACGGCTTAGGAAAAACCTTTCTACTTGACATTGCTTGGTGGACATTAACCGGCAACTGGATCGATCAACCGGCTTATCCCCAAAGACAAGGGCAACCCGAAATCATTTGTCATGTAGACAGTCCAACCGCTTCAAATAATCAGGAATATCATAGCTCTTTCGATTTTGATAAGCGAAAATGGCGTAAGCCGCTAATACCATATTCTTTTAAAGGAATTGTCATTTACGCTCGTGCTGATGGTAGTTTTTCTGTTGTCGATCCGGCTCGGAAACGGGATACGGCTTATAACTTTACTGCCAACACTCTATGGAACGGTTTAAGATCAGGGAAAAAAGTTCTTTGTAAGGGTTTAATTGATGATTGGGTGAAGTGGCAAATTCAGCCTGATAAAACCCAATTTAATTTACTCTCTCAGGTTATCCGCAAACTTGCCCCCCATCCAGGAGAATGGATAGAACCTGGAGAACCTACCAGAATTTCTGTTGAAGATGTCCGCGATATTCCAACGGTTAATCTTCCCTATGGAAATGTGCCTATCGTTCATGTTTCAAACGGCATGAAGCGGATTCTGGGATTGGCTTACTTGCTGGTTTGGACATGGTATGAACATAGCCAAGCCTCAAAACTGCGTCAAAATAAAGTCTCCGATCAGATCATTTTTCTCATGGATGAGGTAGAGTCTCATCTCCATCCTCGTTGGCAACGGACAATTTTACCCGCCATTCTAGAGGTAATTAAGGGATTTCGAGAAAATTTAAACGTCCAAACCCTAATTACTACTCACTCTCCCCTTGTCCTCGCATCTGTTGAACCCATTTTCCAAGACGAGCGCGATCGTTTATTTTTGTTCGAGTTACAAGGTGACAGAGTAACCTTAGATGAAATCCCTTGGACAAAACAAGGTGATATTGTCGGATGGCTAACCTCGGAAGTTTTTGGACTTCAGCAAGCGCGTTCAAAGCCAGCTGAACAAGCCATAGAAGCGGCGGAAGCCTGGATGCGACAGGATGATATGAGCAAATTTCCTGACGATTTGAGAACAAAAGATAAAATTCACCAACAACTACTGCATCTTCTACCTGGACATGATCCTTTCTTTCCCCGTTGGATTGTCACAATGGAAAAACGATAAGCATGATTCCCGTTTCTCCACCTCCTGAACCCGTTAATTTTGATGCTCAAGCCAGACAACCTGGTAATAAATGGTTAGCTAATCATCCAGAGGCAAAAAGACCAAAAGATTATTGGTCATCTTTTAAAGGTGACTTAGCCAATGGGTTTAACCATCTTTGTGGCTACTCAGCCATGTATGAACCGATTGGAACAGTTGATCACTATCTCAGTTTCGACAATTATCCCCATTTCGCCTACGAGTGGAGCAATTATCGCTATGCTGCACAGTGGATTAATAGTAGTAAACGAACCGTAGATGAACAAATTCTTGATCCGTTTCAAGTTGGGGACGATTGGTTTGAGATTCTTCTACCCTCCTTACAATTAGTTGTAACGGACAAAGTACCACCATCCGAACGAGAAAGGGCAGAATTCACACTACAACGCTTACACCTACAGGATGATGAAAGAGTGATTCGCCAACGTCAACAGTGGTATCAGTTGTATCTGGATGGGGATTTAACGTTGACAGGATTAGAGAAGAAAGCCCCTTTGCTCGCCCGTGCGGTAAGAAAACAGCAGAAGTCTAACAAGGCAGAAAATAAATGACAAAGGGCAAATGACATGAATCTGATACTTTCTTTCCTTATTTGTTCACTCAATTGAATAAATTATGGAAGGGCTATAGGGCTTGAGCTACCTACTGACAATAGAATCGACGGATATACTTATATCAGGAAAGGCTAGGGGATAAATTATTCCTCCCGTTAGGGTAGATCGGGAAGCGTATTCTCCATCTTGGGGATCTCGGAATACAATTAGTTGTCTTTTTTTCAGGTTAACGACCCAGTATTCAGAAATACCAACTTGGGCATAAATTTTAAGTTTTATCCCCAAATCGTTCTCTAAAGTTGACTCGGAGTATTCAATGAGCCAGAAAATATTCTCTGGATAAGGGTGATGCTCTAGGTATTCACGCCCCAATCGTTGCACAATGGCAATATCGGGTTCAGGTTCAGAGTTGTTTGGGAGTGTAATCGGCTTGGCTAAGCGAACCATGGCGCGATCGCATAACTGTCGCATCAGATATTCCCCAGCTTCACTACTGAAGTAGGCGTGGGGTTCTCCTTCTGGTGACATCTCGACAATTTCTCCCTGAAGTAGTTCCACCTGCCGATCCTCTAAGATCCCTGCCGCAATCATGCGGTGATACTCGTCTATTGTCCATTTGGCTGTGGTGATTGCCATCGCGATCGCGTTTCTGTTGCTTTAAAGATGAAACAATGATTAGGTTTAGGTTTCCTTCAATCCAAATCCTTATGGGTAAAGGATTTGGCATCCTTGCCACTATAACTCGCAACAACCTGACCTTGACCTGTCATTTGATATTTATACGTCACCAATCCTTCTAATCCTACAGGACCACGGGGCGGTAACTTATTTGTACTAATTCCGACTTCCGCGCCAAACCCATAACGGAACCCATCCGCAAACCGAGTCGAACAGTTGTGGAAAACATTCGCGCTATCCACTTGATTGAGGAATATCTGGGCAATGTCTGTATCTTCGGTGACAATAACATCGGTATGCCCAGAACCGTAGGTATTAATATGATTAATTGCTGCTTCCAGAGAGTCTACGATTTTAATCGACAGAGTTAAATCATTGTATTCTGTAGACCAATCTGCATCTGTGGCGGCTGAACAGTCAATCATTTGGCAAGTCGCTTCATCGCCACGGAGTTCCACCAGCTGTTCTTTCAAGGCTTTTGCGGCTAGGGGAAGGAAGCTAGGCGCGATCGCACGATGGATCAGTAGGGTTTCTATCGCATTACACACCGCCGGATACTGGGTTTTCGCATCGACAGTAATCTCTACCGCTTTTTGCAAGTCAGCCGCCCGATCAATATAACCATGACAGATTCCATCAGCATGACCCAATACCGGAATCCGGGTATTATCTTGAACAAAGCGGACAAAGGCATTCGATCCTCTGGGAATAACTAAATCAATGTATTTATCCAACTGCAATAGCGCCATCGTCTCCTCTCTGGTGGTTAAGAGTTGCACCACCGCCGGATCAATTGAACTTGTAGATAATCCTTTATGAATCGCCTTAACAATCGCTTCACAGGATCGTACTGCTTCTTTCCCGCCTTTGAGAATCACCCCATTCCCCGATTTTACCGCCAGGGAGGTAATTTGCATCACCGCATCGGGACGTGCTTCAAAGATAACGCCTAAGACTCCCAGGGGACAAGTGACACGCTTGAGAACTAATCCTTTATCGACTTCCCGATGAATTTGGATTGCGCCAATGGGATCAGTCAACCTACCGACATCCCGCACCCCCGCGATCGCGGCGTTTAGTTTCGTCTCATCCAGCTTCAGGCGATTGTACAGGGGTTTAGGGATACCCTCCGCTTCTGCGGCTTTGCAATCCGCGACATTCGCCGCCAAGATATCTGCTGTTGCGGTTTCTAAGGCTTTCGCGATCGCTTCAATGGCTAGATTCTTAGTATCAGTGGACATAACCGCCAACAGTCGCGCCGCTTGGCGAGTGGATTGTGCGATCGCGCTGAGGGTAGGGGATGGTACTGGAGTCGCTGTCATGGCTGGAGATACAAATACCAACTAAGTCATCTGAAGTGTAGCAAAATCCTGGGCTTGGCGGAAATTATGATTGATGTCTTTCCCAGAAGCCACAAGTCCCTTATTAAGACAACGCTATAAGTTCTCAATTTTTGTTCGTAATTCCATCAAATCCGGATATTGAGTAATATCCAGTTGAGCAATTGCCCAAGCAAAAAAGTTTTTTAAAGAGATGTACTGAGATTCTTGCTGCTGCATCGCTTTTTGCATATCTTTGCCATGAAACCAGAATAAGTACTGCTTCTGTTGCCAAAATTCCGCTTGGCTAAACTTAGCCTGATAGATACCTAAACTTTCCTCAAATCTGTCTTGGTTAACTTGATCAACAGCCTCTCTAAACGTCTGAATTAATTCTTTGGCTTTAGCTTGACAGCTTTGTAAATCTAAAGAAGCCGGAAGTTTCCCACTACCTTTTGTCCACGTTGTTTCAAGGTGCGATCGCGCCCTACTCGGCTTCGCTACATCAGCCAATGCCCATCGTACTGCTTGATAATCTTGCAACGTTCTTGCTGACCTATCAATCCAAGCTGCAATTGTCTCAATTCCCGGTGAATCGCCATGTCCCCACTTGGATAAAGGATTTTCCGATTTCTCGGCAAATTTAGCTTGCCAATAATTATGAATTAAATCAGCATCTAAGAGATAATTTTCAAGACAAGCACTATGAGTTAAAAAACAGCGTTGTCCTAGTTGTAGCAATTTAACCTCTGAGGTTGGCTGAACATCAAAATCTCTATCCCTAAAAATTATATATCGTTTATTTATCGCTTCATCAGGAAAAAAGTAACCTTGAGCAAAAAGTGAAAATGAAAACTTCCCACCAGCCGACACAATTGTTGGTCGCTGTCCAGGTTGTTCTGCCAAGATGCGATCGAGTAGCTTGCTATCTAAACTGGTTTGTTTACCCTCACATAAAATAACTTTATCAACAACACTCAAAATTACACCTCTAACCGGATAATATGTGCTTCAGGGACTAATTGCTCTACATAATCAGAGTGAGTCGTGATTATAAATTGATTATTTTCACCCAATTTATGCAATGTTCTTAGCAATGCTTGTTGCATTGGTGGATGTAAATGTAATTCAAGTTCATCAATCAATATGACTGAATTATGAATATTCCAATTGGCAAAATCTATTAACATGGGAAAAATAGCCCGCTCTCCCCCAGACATTTCTGAAATTTCATACTGTCTTTTGCTTTTGCCATCGTAGAGATAAAACCAAGGTTCACTCAGTATGTCATCAATATTCTCGCGGGGAACCGGACCTTCAAAACTACGTTCTGGAAAAACATCCTGGTAAGCTTGTTCAATTTCAGCGTAAATATCTTTTTGTCCTGGACGTAGTTGCTTAATTCTACCTGTTTCAACATCTCGGTGGAATTGTCGCCATTTTGATAGGCGATCGCGTAAAATATCCTCAGTAATTTCTATTTTTTTATCTGGATCTTCAGTGGTTAAGCTTGTTGACGTTCTTTGTTCAGTGTACCAGAAGACTGTACCCACTCGTTCAAACACCTGAAACCCTTCAGAGCGCTGCAATTGTTTTGCATAGTCTCGCCCTTTCAACTGGAACAATTGAGCCGCCGTATCTGCTTGGACTCGCTCACCTTGCCATCTCAAAGTTGCTAGATAATCCTCTGCTGGAGGAACGGGTAAATGATGACCCATTTCTTGTAATTTTTGATGGAATTCCTGAACAGCGTGGAGTTCTTTAGATGAAAATTGTACCTTTAGAGTTACCTCTGGCTCAAATCGACCCCAGTTATTTCCTAGCAATTCATAATTAAATCCTACCCAATCTAAATCAGGAAGTTTTTGTAATCGCCCAGTTGCTACTCCCAGCGTCGCCGCAATTGCCTGTAAAAGACTGGTTTTACCAGCACCATTCATGCCAATTAGGACAATAATATCTCGTGCTAAACCCGTTTCTGAATCCGTAAAATCAAAGGTCGAACCCCTAAAATTCTTGAAATACTTTAATTCGACAGATTGAATTTTAATGGCAAACTATTTAACTCTTTACGTTTTTACTCACCTAAATCAGTTTATGCACGATAAATCTGATACTGTCATTCCTCATTTTTTCACTCAATTAAATAAATGTTTGAATAACCAAGCGCTCCAAAACATGATATGAAAAGCCACAATCGCCCAAAATACGACTTGGTAAGAATTTTTGCTGCTTTTGTGGCGTAGGGTGCGTTGAGCAATGAATGCGCCTAACCATCCACCTGCTAGTTCGCACAAATGTAACGTTTTTTCAGGTATCCTCCATTCTCCTGTTCTAGCACGGGACTTATCCTGAGCATAAAGGAGAAAGGTTAACCCACTCATGCTCAAATACATCAGCAGAGGAATAAAATTTGATGTTATTGATGCCAAGTGAACTGAGCCGCCGATAGGAAATAGAGATAAAAACAAAACTTCCCAGACTAATGAAGACGATTTTGTTATCTTTTTTGATCCCTTTCTTTTAGCAGAAGTTTTGGTTAAATGTTTTGGACTAGGCGGAGATGCCGTTCCTTCGATGACAGCATTGCTAGCACGACGTTTTCCTTTGTTGTCAACGGTTACTTGATAACGGATAATGTCAGCAACTTGGGGACGGCGATTAGGGTTCTTTAGTCCAGTGAGATGCAGAAAAACGTCTTGCTCACCATTATCGGGTTTGATAAAGCCAAAACCCCCTTCGTCTTTCCAAACCGTTAATTGACCTTTATGCGTTTTTGGTTTCATCTATAAAACTAAACTTGACTCGAATATTCAATCAGCCAGAAAATGTTGTCTGGATAAGGGTGATGTTCTAGGTATTCACGCCCCAATCGTTGCACAATGGCAATATCTGGCTCAGGTTCCGAGTTGTTCGGGAGTGTAATCGGTTTGGCTAAACGAACCATAGCGCGATCGCGTTTATGAAAGCTGGTTTTCATTATAGACGGCGCTAACTATAGAGGCGCTGAAGCGCCTACTACGAACGAACCGCGATCGCCCCCCTATATTCAAAAATTGAATATACAATGAAATTATGAATATAGTCTGGATGACCCGATGGCTACTCGCAACAAAGACGACACGCTGAATCTGACCGAGAACTAGGGATACAAGCCTCGTCCTTTTAGGACGACTTTTTATTTTCTCTTAGTCTTGTATTGTAATAAATAATGTGTTAATCTATAAAAGTAGTCTAGCACAGGCGAAAGTCGTGAGTATCGCCAATCGATT
>NZ_JAVJZI010000220.1:0-24612 GCF_040223135.1 Coleofasciculus sp. G3-WIS-01 | reverse complement strand
CTCACCGTTCGCTCATTTGGGTAACTCAGTAGCCAAATGAGCAGCCACACAGTAGTCTGAGTGAGCAATTGCACGATTAAACAGACTACTAGGAGGCAATGGATGAAACCAACCCTCTCAGAACGAGTAGATGATCTTCCTTTGATCATCTATTGGCTGGAGCAGATGGGCATTGAAGGACTGATTGACCAAGAATTACCACGACCTCATGGCAACCGCAAAGGATTAAGCTATGGTCAACTGGCTGTATTGCTGTTAAGCTATATCATTAGTCAAGCTGACCATCGACTTTGTGCGGTTGAACTATGGGTCAAACAACACAAAACAACTTTAGAGTTAGCGACCGGATGGGAGATTGGGGAAAAAGACGCAACGGATGACCGACTAGCCGACTTGCTGAGTGTTTTGGGTTCATCAGAACACGAAGCTATCGACGCCATCGAAACTCATTTGGGACAACATTTAATTCGAGCTTACGAGCTGCCTACTTCTTGTGCCCGCAGTGACACGACCAGCTTTTCGGTCTATCATCAACCATCAACAATCAAAGCAGCAGAAGAAGAAACAAACTCTGTTGGTTTATTACACTTTGGCTATAGCAAAGACCGCCGTCCGGATCTATTACAGTACCGTCAGATGCTAGCCACCCTTGACCCATTAGGAATGCCATTGGTGAGTGCGACTCTTCCAGGAAACGGTGCAGATGACCCGATCTATGTGTCTACTTGGAAACGTCTAGCTCAAATTATTGGTCATACTGACTTTCTGTTCTTAGCGGACTCCAAAGCTTCGAGTTGGTCAAACCGAGGACAAATTGCTCAACTTGGAGGTATTTACTGCTTTCCCCTTGCTCTGACGGGAAATCGTCAAAAACTGTTACGCGATTGGGTTCTCAGTCCCCCATTTCCTGTTCAAGATATTTTCTTGCCGACTCAAGAGCCAAACGATAAACCAGCAGGAGCTGGATTTGAAATTCCCTTGGGCAGTTTGTGGTTCTCCACAGAAAACCAACAGTGGCATCGTTGGTCAGAACGTTGGTTAGTGATTCGTTCTCATGCTTTGGCAATGCGCCAGATTAAAGGATTACAACAGCGTCTACAAAAAGCTGAAGCCGCTTTAGCCAAACTAGCCTCAAAACCTGGACAAGATGTTCAGGCTTTACAGGAAAAAGTGGATAGAGTTCTCAAGCGCCATCGAGTAAGCGAGTATCTCAGCGTCACGATTGAGCAACAAATACGCTATCCCAAAGTTTATCAAGGTTCTGGTCGTCCCAGTCCAGAGCGTCCCTATCGCCGAGTTCGACAAACTACCCTAACATTGAAATATCAGCGCCTTGAGACAGAAATTGTTGATTTTTCTACCTTGGCGGGTTGGCGGCTGTATGTTACTAATGCGCCAACAGAACGATTATCCCTCGAACAAGCTGTTTCCTACTACAGAGAACAATGGCAACCGGAGCGGGGCTTTCATTTGTTTAAGCGAGGGCGTCTTCCTGCTCTTCCTATTTACTTTCAAGATGAAAATCGGATTCGGGGGTTAATGTTTTTGTTGACGATCGCACTACGGCTATTCACGCTGATAGAGTTTGTCGTGCGCCGTGAGTTAGCTAACCAACAAGAAAAATTAGCTGGCTTGTATGATGGCAATCCCAAACGTACCACTAATCGTCCTACGGCGGAAAAGCTTTTAGCAGCTTTTTGTAATATTACTTTGTATTTTCATCGAGACGGTTCAACAGAAATTACTCCTCTAAATCCTCTGCAAAAACAAATTTTGCAGTTGATGATAATTCCTAAATCTATTTATAATAGAGGCACTTGATTCCCCAAAACCGCCTCATCGGTGGAGGTGAAGTTTATTTCAGCTATTTTATATTACTTAATTTGCCCTTGAGCTTGTTCAAAGTCAAGATATCTTAAGTTTTATTCTCTAACAGTCTGATGGGGACATTTTGTTTTACGAACTCAACCAAGATTTTCGAGTTCCCCAGAGACACGATTGCCCTGGGCACGCTTAGTCGAGCTAATCGCTCTCCTTTACTCTCCTGAGTCTACAACAACTGATCAACAACGGTTTTGACTCACCCCGTCAGGTGTGCGATCGCTCTTTACTCTTGCTCAACCTTTTCCCTGTACTGAAGTTGGCTTTGGATACATTGGGGGTTAGCCTGATTTGACAAGAGTCAAGTCAACAAACAAATTACCATAATCTAGGATAGGCATAGTTTTTGCACAAGCTGAATTTTTTGTCAATGCCTAAGTTCTAGAGTTTACCCACTCAGCTTTTGTACTCAATCAAGTGCTTAGTCTGGGATGCATCGCTTCCTAGTCCTCTCCTTAATCGTGCAATTGCTTACTCAGACTACTGTGTGGCTGCTGATTTGGCTACTGAGTTACCCAAATGAGCGGACGGTGAGGAACAACAAAACCCACCGTTATTCGTAATTATAAATTGGTGTTATCTGCAATAAATATAGACATTAAAAAAATCATCTTTTACTGATAAAAGTTGATCTGATTGGCGATTACCGTTAAGAGTTCATCGGTTGTAAAAGGTTTCGCCAGATAACCATTCGCACCAAACTGTTGCCCTATATTCCTAACGCTTTGGTTTTTTTCTGCCGAAATAAAAATCAAGGGAATCGTCCTAGTCTTGGCATCTTGGCGTAAAGCTTTGAGAACTTCATACCCATCTAATTTTGGCATCCGAATATCGCACAAAATTAAATCAGGGACAAACTCTTTGGCTAAGAGTAAGCCCCTGCGAGAATCGCCCGTGCCAATTGCCTGATACCCTTTTTCCTGTAAGACATTAAGAATAATGTCCCGCAAAATTTCTTCATCTTCAATGACTAAAATTGTAGCATCCTGTTTCACAGTTTATCTAAAACTACCATTTTATACAAAAGCTATCAGGTTTTGGGGGGTTTAGCTTGACCAATGCCTAATGATTCCTTGCTATTTTTCAACTGCTTCCAGAGTGACTTCACTTGCTGATAGGCTTGTTCAGAGGAAATCTTGCCGCCAGTTTCTAGGGCAGAAACATAGGACACTTTCTGGGCAAACTCTTGCAAGTTGGCATTAAAGGCTAGATACTCTGGCGTAAAGTTGCCATAATAGCGGCATCGAGGGTAAAGGAAGTTTTGCTTGCTGATCTGTGGGGAATCAGATGATGGGGACTGTGCCATATTTCACCTCTTGTCTTAAATTTCTGTTTTCCATTATATTAACACATCCTTAACCTTGTTTTAACTATAAGTTAACTAAATGTTATATAGCGATTCCCTGGGAACTATGACCTAGAGAGTAGGCAATAAGGAATAGAGAACATGGAACTGCTTAACAGGGAACATAGAGGTAGCTTGCTTGCTCTTCGAGCGAGGATGACGAATGACAAATGACGAATGACAAACAAATGAACATTAAAATCATAACGTTCAATATCCGCTATGATAAACCTGACCCAGATAAGCAAGATTGGAGGATTCGGCGTGATGCGATCGCGGCGCTGATTCAGGAGTATCGTCCAGATATTATTGGCACACAGGAAGGGAAAGCTCACCAGATCCTTGACTTACATCGCCGTTTACCGAATTATCAAAGTATTGGGGGCGATCGCACGGGAACAGGGACAGGGGAATATTGTGCGATTTTCTATAACCAAGACCGTCTCATAAGCCTAGACAGTGGCGATTTTTGCTTAAGTGATACGCCTGATATTGCTGGGAGTATCACTCCTGAATGGGGGAATCCTGTACCGCGAATGGCAAGCTGGGCAGTCTTTGGTGTAGCGCAGGATACTAAAACGATCACCTGTTTTAATACCCATCTGGACTATAATAGTGCCTTGGCACGGGAACTGGGGGCAACGCTAATCCGCGATCGCATGATTCACTGCAATCGTGATCATACCTATCTCTTCCTTACGGGTGATTTTAATGCTGAACCCGATAGCTTACCACGGGAAATCTTATCTGAGTCATCAGCGAATTATATTACTCTACAGGATGCCTTGGCAGGTGTTGAATTAGAAAAACAGCGAAGTATTCATAGGTTTACAGGTGAGGCGTTTGCGGCTGTTGATACGATTTATTACGATAGTCGCCTCAGACTAGACACGGTGACGGTTGATGATCGGAAATGGCAAGGAGTTCTTCCCTCTGATCATTTTCCGATTATCGCTAATTTTGTTGATGATTAGATGTAGGGGTTTGGGAACCAAATATAGGGGTTTGGTAACCAAATGTAGGGGTTTGGTAACCAAACCCCTACTCGGTGGGGTGACATCTCTAGAATCCTGCCATTTCATCTAAGGGATTAGGACGAGGATTGAAGGGACGATTTTGGGGGACAACGGTGAAATAAGGATCGAGTAACTCTTCCTCCACCCAACCTGAATAATAATTCAGCTTAGTTGTCGTTTTTGTTAACTCCGATACTTTCAGATCACCCCGCAAGGCATTCAGATTAGCAGGTTTTTCCCCTGTCCATTGATCCTGATCGGATACAATTCCCACAGGTCCACCGCCAAAGAAATTCAGGGCGACTTGATCAAAACCGCGCACAAAGCGATCGCCATTCCAATGCCATTCGTGTCCTGCCCAGTGTAGAGGCGGTTGCCCAGGGAGAGGTTGCCATGATGATCCATAAATTTCAGACCAAGAACTCGCCCCCTCCTCTAAGGTGACGGTAAAGCCATCTTCATACCTGACCTCATACCGTCCCTTTTGGGTTTGGTAGTCCACTGGTGACCACCATAGCACTTCTACCGTGTCTCCCACCCGATCCGCCTCAAGGGTAACGGCTGGGGTTTCCTCTAATAAACCCCTGTAAAGGGGCAATTCCTGACTCGGCAGTTTCGCCATTGCCGCAAATCGCCAACAAGACCAATTTCCGGGATTATCTGCCCCTTGCCAACGGACTTGGCAAACCCCATTTCCGGTTCCTACCCAGAGGAGATCGCCTTCTAAATGCAGTTTGTCAGGAATTGCCCCGATAATCGGACTATTGCGGACGGTGTAGGAGGTAATCGTTCCGGATTCGAGATTGGGGGGAGAAGGACGATAGGCGACTAATCCCGTTCCGGGTAGGTAGGGATTCCCTTCACCACTAATATGAGTTCCTAGCCAAAAGACTGGATTGCTTCGATCACCAGCGATGACAAGATCGGTGATTTGTTGCCCTTGAATTTCTTGAGGTTGAATCACCGCCACCTCATTCATATCGGGATTGTAACCAACAATCGTGGCGATACCACTGAACCCTTCCCCTTGTTCCGATGCGACTGACCAAAATAGGCGATCGGCATAATTGAGGGCTGAGGTAATTCGAGGCACTCCCAAGGCAATTCCCACTTCAGCTTGCTGCACCTGTTCTAAGGTATAGAGGGGGTGGCGTTGGGGTTGTGTGCTATTGGGAGTAATCAGTTCAAAGACAACGGTTTTTGGTTCGTCATTACCAAAGGGCTGCGGTTCGAGAATGACGCGATATTGATAGGATTTTCCGTTAAGTTCAATGGTTTGATAAGGGGGATTCTGGAGGTTTTCTTGGAATTGTTCGGGATTATCAGCCGTCTGTGATTCATCGGCTAAGGTTCCCGGTTCTACTGTCCAGGTGCGATCAAATCGGCAGAAAACGATATCATACTGCTGAGTTTGAAAGGTGATCGTATCGGCATCTGTAATAATATCGCGAATGTGATAGTCAAATTGCTGATACAGTCCCTCATCCTTAGCAGAGGCGATGGGTATGGGTTCAGTTTGGCGAGGGCAATTAGCGGGATTTCCAATGACTTGAGAGGAAAAAGTCACCGGGGCGGTGCAACTCTGGAGTAATCCGATAATCGCCAGAATAGGTAGGATAGGTTTCATGGAAAAAGTACCAGAACTATTATTTATAAAGACGGATTTCAGGGGTTAGCGTTCCATTACCTCATTCGTCATTAGACAGGGAACAGGGAACTCTTACCAGGAAAAAGGTAACAAAGATTAATACAGCCATTGTGCAATAGTTGGGGGCGGGCGCGAGTTTCATCTGGGTGGGGTCAGAAATGATCAGGGTGAAACCCACCCCGACAAAATTCATTGATAATTCTGGAGAAACTTTCCCCACTCCGCAGCCATAGGAAGTTCGGTAAACGGCACCTGGATCGTGGATTCTGGCAGGAGAAACTCTAGTGCGATCGCGCGTCCTTTTTTGGGGGGAGTTTCTAATGCGAAAATCTGCCCATCAACTAACAGTCGAATTGCCTGGACATCATTTAGAGAAAAAGTTTCTATATCCACTAGACCCGAACGAGTCGGTTTTCCCCACGTCAGACTTTTTCCCTTTTGTCCGAGTACGGCATAAATATCATATTTTGCCCGTTCAAATTGTTCTGCCCATAAGCGATATGCCTCAACTTTTTGATATTCATTCCAACCTGACCACGCTAGCCAAATAAATACAGCTAGTAAGGGTAACCAGAGTAAACCACGTTCCATTTTATCTTTATCTACAATTGCAAAACGTTGTAATTTAATCGGGGCGGGCGCGAGTCGCATTCGGGTGCAGTCATAAATGATAACTGTGAAACCCGCCCCTACATGATCGACTACTGGACTAATTCTAATTCCTTTAATGCTTTTTCCAGAGCGGCTGTTTCAAAATTGAGCGTCAGCGCCCCGTGAAAATTGGGTTTTACCGTAATGTCGTCTATCGTGTAAACATTGACAAAGCCAAATAGTGTGGCTTTCACATCGGTTTTTCGGGGAATGATTTCTACATATTTTTTGAGATAACCTTTACTCAGATTAACCGCCACATCAATCCGATGATAGTTACCGACATTGACAAAGCCAAACATTTTGACATCGACTTGAGATTGTTCTTCATTCAGCTTTTGTTGTAAGGTAAATGCCCCCGTTTCAATTAGTTCCTCCATCTGATCTATATCTGCCAAATTTTTCTTATAGACTGCCAATAACTTCGCGATTGCGGCATCGTCTTGGTTCTGAAGCACTAGATCGAGATTTACGCCCAGTTTTTCCTCTTTGACTGTTGCCTTGAGGAACGCGATCGCGTTAGGCTTAAATCCTGTTTTGTCTTGATCATCCCCTTGAATCACTTGATGTTCTCGATTCCCGTGATCAAGTAAGTTAAATTTGACAAAAAGCTGGTCAATTCCCAAAACTTGCTTTTGAATCGCCAGTACCAGCAGGGAGCGGAGACTGGAACGTAATTCTCCAATCGGATCAACTAACCACCAAACTTTGCGAATGGGCGAAAATTTGGGTAAATGTTTGCCGCAATGCCAGCGATATTTTAATTTCTGATAAGGCAGGTAGCGATCCCAAACTGCCATCTGCCAATAGGGGATTTGAATTAAGAGTTTGCCTGATTCAAAACTCAAACTATAGCGCAGATTGGATTCGACTTGAATCTCAACTTCATAAAGATGAAAGATACTCGTTCGCTGACCCAGTACCCCAATGTGAAAATCTCGGAGAAAATAGACAACGGCATCAATTTGTTGTAAGATTTGTTTTTTAATTGGCTTAAGTGGCAAGTCCTTACCCAGTTTTAAGGAAACTTGGTAAGCTTGATCAAGGGGGCGTACCTGGCTCTTAGGAATTTGCCTCCGGTTTAAGGAATCACTAACTGTCTGGTTTTGATTCTGTAAAGCTTCGGTTGCGTAAGCTTGAAAGTAATCAAGGAAAGTTGTATTATTTTGGTTATTGGGGTCGAGGGTTGTTGTCATAATGTAAAGGAGAACAAAAGCGATTTTTCCGTGAGGATTATTTGATTTTGATTTAGCTTAGATTATGGTTAGTTTAGCAGAACTCCAAATCCGACAGAATTCTTATTCATTCTATCCAGCGTCCCTGAAGATCAAGAATGGCATATTCTAGTTCAAAGTCAATTAAGCCGTGTTTATTAGAAATATATGGTAAACCCCGACCATTTCCCGCACTATTTACTCAAACTTGACGCTGATTATGTTCAGGTGATGGAAACTCACGCCGAAAGTACCTACCCAGACGAATGCTGTGGCTTGTTATTAGGTCACATTAAGGGGGAGGTGAAAACCGTCGTTGAAGTTATACCGACAGAAAACGCTTGGGATAATCAGGCGGCGGAAGAGTTTGAAGGAGTAAACGGTTCACGGGGGCACTCAGGGACAAAACGCAACCAGTTTACCATTGCCCCAGAGGTCATGTTGCAGGTTCAGAAGCTCTCACGCGATCGCAAATTGGATATCATTGGGATCTATCACTCCCATCCTGACCATGCAGCCGAGCCCTCAGAATTTGATCGCGCGATCGCATGGCAGCGCTATTCGTATATTATAATTTCCGTTCAGCAGGGTATAGCTTCTGACCTCAGAAGCTGGACTCTTGATCCCTATCACCAGTTTCAGCCTGAAGAGATTCTCACGACAAAGGAGGCGGGGAAGCAATAATGTTCCAGACGTGTCATAGCACGTCTTGAGATGAGGGAAATGAGGACGTTAAATCAAAACTTGGTCGGGGCGGGCGCGAGTCGCATCTGGGAGAAAAAGAAACGATAATAGTCAAACCCGCCCCTACACGAAACTCACGCGCCATGCTCTCGAAGGTCGTGAAGGGTCAAAACTTTCCCAATCGCTAATCTTACCAAATTGCCATGTTAAATCCCAATCTGGAAGAAATCCAACTAACCAAAGAAGAATACGAACGATATTCTCGACACCTAATTTTGCCAGAAGTTGGACTAGAGGGACAAAAACGCCTCAAAGCCGCTAGTGTTCTATGTATTGGTACGGGAGGACTGGGTTCACCCCTGTTGCTTTACTTAGCCGCAGCGGGTATTGGACGTATCGGTATCGTGGATTTTGATATCGTCGATAGTTCCAACCTGCAACGTCAGGTGATTCACGGAACCTCCTGGGTGGGGAAACCGAAAATTCAATCGGCAAAAACCCGGATTCTAGAAATTAACCCCTATTGTCAAGTAGACCTCTACGAAACCCGCCTGACATCCGAGAATGCCTTGGATATCATAAAACCCTACGATATTGTTGTCGATGGGACGGATAACTTCCCCACCCGTTACCTGGTGAATGACGCCTGTGTGATTCTAGGTAAACCCAACGTCTACGGTTCTATCTTGCGCTTTGAAGGACAAGCCAGCGTATTTAACTACGAAGATGGACCCAATTACCGCGACTTGTTCCCCGAACCCCCACCACCGGGAATGGTTCCTTCTTGTGCCGAAGGTGGTGTTTTGGGTATTTTACCCGGAATTATTGGTCTCATCCAAGCCACGGAAACCGTTAAAATTATCCTCGGTAAGGGAACAACTCTCAGCGGACGATTGTTACTCTACAACGCCCTGGATATGACATTCCGGGAACTGAAGCTGCGACCTAACCCAGTACGTCCTGTTATCGAAAAATTAGTAGACTACGAACAATTCTGTGGCATTACCCAAGCCAAAGAACAGGAGGCGAAACGGTTAATGGAAATTCAAGAGATGACAGTTCAAGAACTCAAGCAATTGTTGGATAGTGGGACAAAAGATTTTGTTCTCGTTGATGTTCGCAATCCCAATGAATACGAGATTGCCAAAATTCCGGGTGCCGTTTTGGTGCCATTACCGGATATTGAACAGGGTTCTGGCGTCGAAACGGTTAAGCAACTGCTGAATGGTCACCGCTTAATTGCCCATTGTAAGATGGGTGGACGTTCCGCTAAGGCGTTAGGCATTCTCAAAGCAGCCGGAATTGAAGGGATTAATGTCAAAGGAGGAATTACCGCTTGGAGTCGGGAAATTGACCCGTCGGTGCCTGAATATTGAGACGCTCAAACAAAGTTGGTCTGATTTAATCAAGAGGCTTCTAAATCTCAAAAAGAGTAAGGGGATTGGTTCGCGGATAACATTCGCAAACCAATCCCCTTTTTCCACATCCCCTGACTTTTCAGGGGATGCAATGTAGAGACATAGCATACTACGTCTGGTAGCAGAGGTAGCAGTCTAGGTCTGTAACATTAAGTAAAGGCGGGTCTTGAGTTAACGTTATTGTCAACAGCGATACGAGACCGACTCACACCCACCCCTATTTGCCTCAAAACCATACCAGAGGAGAACATCACTCCAGTAATCGAAATCGATGCTAGAATTCCTGAAAAATGGTAACCCAAGAGACCGCATAACCCTTTTTTTTACCCTTCACTTCGCTCAAGGGTATGATTTTTACCATTACCAATCCCCAATTAATACATGAAAAATGAAATCATTTTTTCCTGAAAAGTTCCTAATTTTGATTGTCGATGATAATCTCAATAATTTACAAATTCTTCGTGTTATTTTAGAAGCCGAAGGTTATAAAACAACTGTTGCCAACAATGGACAGGATGCAATTAATCGTGTACGAGTTAACAAGCCGGACTTAATTCTTATCGCTTTAATCATGTCCCCAATTAGTGGGTTAGAATTGTGCGACCATCTTAAGTTTCCCCTCCCCCTCACCACCAGCCCAATTATCCTGATTCGGACGATTCATGAACAAGAGCATTTAATCGAAGCCTTTGAAAAAGGTGTCGCTGATACAATTATATATCCCTTTAATCCGGCGGAAATTCTTGCCCGTGTCCGAACTCATTTAGAATTGAAGCAGACTCGATATCAATTGAAACAATTGGTTAAAGAGAATGAAAAATTAATGAATATGTTGAGAAAGTTGGCGAGTACTGATCCCCTGACAGGACTCTGGAATCGCCGCCATGTTTTAAGTGTTGGCTATCAGGAATTTCACCGAGCCTGTCGGTATAAACGTTCCTTGTCTGTCCTGATGATTGATATTGACAACTTTAAGCAAATTAATGATGCCTATGGACATACGATGGGAGATGAAATACTTAAAGGTGTAGCAAAAAGTATCGTTGGTTCATTGCGTGAGGCGGATTATTGTGGACGATTTGGCGGTGAAGAGTTTGTCACATTGCTCCCAGAAACTGATAGTGCTGGGGCGGTGCGTGTGGCTGAACGTCTGAGAAGGCGGCTCGAACAAATTACAATTGGGATTGGTGATCAACATGTGCAAATGACTGTGACGGTTGGTGTCGCTAGTTATCAATCCGATGATTCCAACATTGAGGTAATTATTCAACGAGCAAATCACGCACTTTATCAAGCTAAAAGTCAGGGATACAATCGGGTTGGTTTAATCGGTTAATATCTGCTATTGTTATCTCAACTTATGATTAATTATCTGACACTTCATACATTTAGACAGGGCGAGTCGAGACAGGTTAGTTCTCATACCGCCACATTTGAGCAGCGACTCGCCCCTACAGCCGACAACCGAACCGGGATAATTGTCCCTAATCTGTGCATACTATCATTTCCTTCTATCCAGAAGCCAATAGGTAATCATATCGCCTTTCCCCTTAACTGCGATCTCACCTCGCTGTTCAAAGATAAACTTATGTTTTAATTGTTTGTATGTAATAGCGGTAACTTGAATTTTACCAGGTTCTCCTGAGGATTCCATACGAGAGGCGACATTAACCGCATCTCCCCATAAATCATAGATAAATTTTTTCCTCCCAATCACACCCGCCACGACTGATCCGGTGTTAATACCAATGCGAATTTGGAACGACTCACCCTGTTGCTTTTGGAAGTCATAAATCGCTTGTTGCATATCCAAAGCCATTTGCGCGATCGCTGTGGCATGATCGTCTCTAGGACTGGGTAAACCGCCGACAACCATATAAGCATCACCAATGGTTTTAATCTTCTCCAATCCATAGTGATCTGCAAGTTGGTCAAATGTGGAAAAGATTTGATTAAGCATATTCACCAGTTCAATCGGTTGCAGACGTGCCGATAACGGCGTAAACCCGACAATATCGGCAAAAAGAATCGTCACCTGATCAAAATGTTCAGCAATCGCCCGTTGATCCTGTTTAAGACGATTGGCAATCAGTTCGGGTAAGATATTCAGTAATAACCGCTCTGACTTGTCTTGCTCTAACTGTAACGCCGCTTCTGCCTGTTTGCGATCAGTAATATCACGCGCTACCCAAATAACCGATTGTTCAGACATCGCCGAAATACTGGCGGCAAACCACACCGTATTTTCTTCACTTTGTAGACTGTAATCAAAATAGATCGTTTGCTGAGTCGTTAACGCCTGTTGAATTTTATCCAGCCAATCCAGCGCTATTTCTTCTTGAAAAAGAGATTCGATTGTTTGGCTAATTGGGTCAATATGAAAGTCATAGAATCGCGTAGGATTTGTGGGTGCGATTTCGATATTCTCTATTGTCCGATCTTGAACATCAATAATTAGCACAACAGCATTCATCGCCTCAAAAAATAGGCGCATTTTGCTTTCTGAGGTTCGCAGTTTATGCTCGAGTAATTTACTTTCACTGATATCCCGTGCCGCCCAAATCACGCTATCATTAGAAAGTGGTGATAAATTAGCCGCAAACCAAATATCTCGTCCGGCAACCGTCAACTGATACTCAATACTCACGGTTTGCTGAGTTAAAAGAGCCTCTTGGATAGCTTGGAGAATAAAATCGGCTTGCTCGGCTGGTAAATGTTCGTCTAAGGTTTTACCCACGATTTCGGCTGATGGTTTGTAGGCACTCAGGGGATTAGTGGGGGCAATTTTTAGACATCTTCCCGAGGCATCAATCACCAGCACCACATCTGTCATCGCAGCGAAAAGCGCTTGAATCTCTGTTACCGCTTTCTTCTGCTGCATCACGCTACCGAGTTGATTAGAAATAACCGTGACTAGCTCAAAAAAGCGATGGTCAGATGGATATTTTTGGGCGATAAAAAACACCAGCACAGCTAAGACAGAAATGGTTTCTTGGTTTGAGCTTGGTGTAACAATAGGTACGGCAAATGCTGAGTTAAATCCACATTTAACAGCGAGTTCTAATCTCAGGAAAAGGTCATCTGAAAACGTCGCTAAATCATCAACCCACTCCGGCTGAACTCGATGCCACACTCGTCCCGGTAATTCCTCATTAGGTAAGAAGGTTAAGGCTTCACTGTACTCTCGGAATTGGTTGAATTTTGCCGCATCTGGGGAATCAATATCCGAGCATTGCCGATACCAACTATGGCTACATTCTAATGCCATCCCATCCGTCGCCGGAATCCACGCTTCACCATAACTCCAGCCGGTAATTTCGCAGACTTGATGCAAGGCGATGTCCAACGCTGTCTGAAAATCCGCCGCGCTACTAATGGCTTGGCTCATTTTAGCTAGACGTGCCACCTGTTCCTCAGCCTGTTTGCGTTCAGTTATATCGTTAATGACAGCAAGTAAGCAGTCTTGTCCACTGAAGTTAATAATATTTGCCGATAATAATCCCGTTTTTAGCTGTCCTGATTTGAGACGGAAATTGAATTCATAATTGTGAATGATTCCCTGAGTTTGTACTTGCTGAATAAATTGCGTCCGCTCCTCTGGATGCAGCCAAAAGTTTATTTCAACTGTGGTTTTACCAATGATTTCGTCTCGTTGATATTCCGTCAGATTCAGCAACCGATCATTGACTGCCAATAAGCGCCCATCCGTTAGGGTGCTGATTGCCATGGCGTTGGGAGACAAACGGAAGGCGAGGGCAAATTGATCTTCGCCTAAGCATCCTGTGGTGCTTGTGGGTAGGATGGGCTGGTTTAATTCCTCGTTCCTGGGTTCCAAAATAGTCAAAGAAGAATGCAACGACAGGGCAAGGGGGTTCGGTAAAGCTTCTATCATACCGCTATTTACTGGGATCGTCATTTGTCATATTTGCTTTCCTTGAGAAGTAAGCTAGGTTTATATAAGGGTTTAAGTAATATTTATATAACTTAATATAGTTGAATTTATTTGGGAGCATGTCAGTTTTGCACAGAACGTTCAAGTAGGTTGGGTAGAGCGTAAGCGTTACCCAACTGGCTCTCCCTGGAGTTGGGTTTCGTTCCTCAACCCAACCTACAAAGGTGACATGCTCCCATTTATTTCCACCCACTTATAAGTAGGTGGACAAAATTCAAGTTAACGGTGAAACAACTTAATTCGAGTAAAGTTAGGAAACCTACTTGCCAATACAGAAGCGACTAAAAATCCTATCAAGCACTGACTCCGTTACCTCTTCCCCAGTAATTTCACCCAAGGCTTGAATCGCACCGCGTAAATCAATCGTCCAAAAATCTAAAGGTAACTGTTGGGCGATGGTTTCTTGTACCTGTTCCAATGATATTTTAGCTTGGGTTAAGGCGGCGGCTTGTCGCTGGTTAATGGCGAAATCTAAGTCAGCCGCGTGAAGGTTTCCCGTTTGCACTGCTTCAAGAATTCCTTGTTCTAATGCCTCAATCCCTTCATTTTTGGCAACGGCGGCTATAACTATCCGTTCAATAGTATCCGGATAGGATACAGAATCGGCGGGGGCGAGATCGGTTTTATTAATGACTAAAATTAGGGGACGGTGTTTGACTTGTGTATAAATTTCTTGGTCTTGTGTAGTCCAGCCCGTAGTCGCTTCAATCACCAATACAATTAAATCAGCCGCCTCAGCCGCACGGCGCGATCGCTCAACGCCAATTTTCTCGACTTGATCCACGGTTTCCCGGATTCCGGCGGTATCTAGAACCTGCACGGGGATTCCACCGACGACTAACTGCGACTCAACCACATCACGAGTTGTACCGGGTAAGTCGGTAACGATCGCGCGATCGCTACGACTCCAGGCGTTTAATAAACTGGATTTGCCCACATTCGGACGTCCGACAATGGCGACGTTTAAGCCGGTTCGCAATAATTGACCGCGATCGGCGGTGGCGAGAATTTGGTTAATATCGGCTAATATCTGTTGAATTTGAGCCATGATCTCGGCTTCATCTAAGGGAGGTAAATCTTCCTCAAAGTCAATTCGGGCTTCAATTTCTGCCAAAGTATCTAAACACGTCGCCCGGAGTTGGCGAATGGGTACAGCCAGCTTACCTTGTATTCCCGCTAATGCAGCTTGGGCGGCGGCGGGGGAACGAGAACCCACTAAGTCAGCGATACTTTCGGCTTGGGTTAAATCTAAGCGCCCGTTCAAAAATGCCCGCAGGGTAAATTCTCCGGGTTGGGCTAACCGTGCGCCTAGCTCTAAGCATAATTGCAACACCTGCTGCACGGGCATAATCCCGCCGTGACAATGGAACTCGACGACATCTTCACGAGTGTAAGAGCGAGGGGATTGCATAATTAGGAGTAGGGCTTCATCAACAATGTGTTGGGTTTGGGGATGACGCACATACCCATAAAGAATGCGGTGAGTCTGCCACATTTGACGCCCTGGTGCATGGAATAGTTGACGTGCGATCGCCAGGGCATTTTCCCCCGACACCCGCACAATCCCCACACTCCCTTGTTGCGGGACAACAGCAGTTGCGATCGCGGCTATTGTTTCACCTTGGACAAACGGTTGAGACATCATTTACTGACCCTACCTTTCTTGTTCCCCCCTTTCAAAGGGGGGCTAGGGGGGATGGGGGCTAGGGGGGATCTCTGATTAAGTAAAGGTTTCAGCCTTAAGTTTACATTAATGTTCATCAAGGGTTCCCTACAGATGGTGGTGTAATGGTAAAACCTGCACCAGTCCTGAGCGTTGATTGCGAGGGAAATTAAGCGATCGCGTAAAATAGTCTTTAACTTTTCCTAACTACTTATGACAGCCGTTACGATTAACCTCAATCCAATTGTTCACTTGAATCAAGAGCAATTTTATCATCTTTGTCGAGTCAATCCAGATGTAAAATTTGAACGCAATGCGAAAGGAGAATTAATCATCGTGTCCCCCACAGGCGGAGAAACGGGAAAACGGAACGCCAAGCTAACCACTCGATTTTGTGTGTGGAATGAACAAACAAACCTGGGAGAAGTTTTCGACTCTTCAACCTGTTTTCACCTGCCCAATGGGGCAAACCGTTCTCCCGATGTGGCTTGGATTCAAAAACAGCGATGGGATGCACTGACAGAAGAACAGAAAGAAAAATTTCCACCCATTGCCCCAGACTTTGTTTTGGAGTTAATGTCACCCAGCGATACATTAAAAGAAACCCAAGCTAAAATGCAGGAATACATGGACAATCAAGTCAGACTGGGTTGGTTACTCTATCGACCCACTCGTCGGGTGGAAATTTATCGCCAAGGGCAAACGGTAGAAATCCTGAAAAATCCTACCCATTTATCTGGGGAAGATGTTTTACCTGGTTTTATTTTAGATTTACAAATTGTTTGGAATTGAATCCTTATCTAATTAGGGTTATTGATAGAAGGTTTGTAGGGGCACGGCAATGCCGTGCCCCTACAGGTGGTGTGACTCGGCTCACATCCGATTAAAGTGTCAACGATTGCGGATTCTTTTCAATCAACTTCGCCAAATCTTGCAGGAATGCTGCCGCATCTGCACCATAAACAATCCGGTGATCACAAGTCATATTCACCTGCATCTGATTCCGCACCCCCATCATCCCATCCGTTGTCGCCACCACTTGCGGACGTGATGCGCCAATCGCTAGGATTGCCCCTTGTCCTGGAGGCAAAATTGCATCAAAACGGTCAACGCCATACATCCCCAAGTTCGAGATAGTAAACGTACCGGAACTATATTCCTCCGGTTGCAACTGCTTACGTCGAGAGCGTTCAACCAAACCTTTCCAAGTGCGAGATAAGGAATAAATATCCACCTCATCGGCTTTTTGTAACACAGGTGTAATTAGTCCCCCATCTGCCATTGCCACAGCGACAGCCACATTGACCCCAGCGTGATACTGAATCCCCTTTTCCGTATAACAGGCATTGATTGTGGGATGTTGTTTCAATGTCACAGCGACGGCTTTGGCTAATAGGGCACTCATGGTTACGCCCTTAGACTTAATTTGTTTATACAGTTTATCCAGTTCATCCGTTGTGATGGTATACCCCACCCGGAATGCTGGTACCTGAAGACTCGCCACCATATTCCGAACCACGGCATTTTGCAGCGTGTTGAACGGAACCACTTCACCGAGGGGGACAGAAATCGGTGTTGTTGGTGTAGCCATCGGTTGAGCCGCAGGCTGAGACGGTGGCTGTTGTGGTGCAGGGGCGGGTTCAGGTTGGGGAGTTTTCCCGGCGGCGGCTTCCACATCTTCTGCCACAATGCGTCCATGTGGACCACTACCCGTCAACGTATCGAGTTCAACCTTCAACTCCCTGGCTAATTTCTTAGCTCGAGGAGAGGCGACAGTGCGTCCATTGCGACGACTGGGGGTATCTTGGGCTTGGGGAGCGGCTGAGACAGTAGCAGGTTCAGGTGTTGGCGTTGGTGCAGGCGGAGTAATGGCTGGCGCTGAGGCGGAACTGGATTGAGAGGCTTGTTGTTTAGCCGCCTCAATTTCGTCAGGAGTTTCGGCTAGCAGAGCAATTGCCTCCCCCACGGGTACGCTTTCGCCTGCGGGTACAGTAATGACGGCTAGATAGCCCTCATAGAACGACTCCACATCCATATCCGCCTTGTCAGACTCAACCACTACCACGGTTTCGCCTTTTTCTACTTTGTCCCCTGGGGATTTCACCCAAGAGACAATTTTACCTTCGGTCATGGTGGAGCTAAGGGCGGGCATGAAAACTTCGTGGATCATGAGGTGGTATTCCCAATGAACTAGGCGTGAGATAACAATAGCATTTGCCAGATCGCATTTTAGCGTGATGACTGGCTTTAAAACTATTTAGGTCAAAAATAGGGAACGGGGAACGGAGAACGGGGAATGGGGATTACCCACCAGCCCTTACCTCTTTGTGCTTCTCTATACCAACCTACAATAGAATTAGCCCGGTATCGAAAAAACTGATGGAGCTGATGGTCAACTCGTGCAAAATTTCTTTGATGAGTATCGCTGGTATGGTAATCCTGCTGACGGCTTGTACCAGCATCAGTAATCGAAAAGAAGCGACAATCACAGCCGCTAATCCTTCACCTGATGAAACGATTTCCTCATCGACTGAGCCATCCCCCGATTCTCTAGGTAACTCGACTCCCCAGCAAAATTTTTCATCAGCTCAGACGTTGGCGGCTAACCGGGAAGATTATCGTTCAATGGATCTATCCCAACTTGCAGATAAGACGAGTTTAACCGGTAGTGACCCAAACGCGATCGCACTCTCGGCGTTTGATAATAGCGACGCTGACACCGATTCACCCACCGTGGATGTCTCCTATCCTCAACCGACTCAGGCAATTGTTATCCTGACTCAAACTGGATTAAAGGATGATTCTGTGCAAGATATCCGATACCGCGTTGAGTTCCAGAAAAATTCCTCTGCCCAAATTAACGAACAATGGCAGATGATTTGGGCAGGATCTCAGTTCAAATGTTATCCTGGGCGCGGTCATCAAGAATGGTCACCTGAACTTTGTTTTTGAGCGGGTTTTCTGGGCGCACGTCGGTCATTGGTGTCAACTTAAGCGCTAAAAGCTGGGGGAGCTGGGGGAGCTGGGGAAGCTGGGGGAGCTGGGGGAGCAAGAGAATGCTCTTGCAGATTGCTCTTTCTCCTGTAATAGCTTAGGGAGCAAGCAACACGATCAGTTTGTGTCGAACTGCTCGAAACAATAATTGGCAAGGGTTGTGGCTTAAGTTGACACGGATGACGGAGCGTGAGTCCCTACAGTAGACAATTTATCGACATCCTAGGGATTCACGAGTCTCTACCCCCGTTTTCGAGTTAACGCCACTAGCTCTAGTACAGAGATTTTGAACTTGTAAGCGATCTAAAACTGCATCGCTGAAATCAGTACCCGTGATATTAACGTCATCCAAGCGAGAACCTAACAAAATCGCTTCCACTAAAACCGCATCACTCAAATCAGCACCCTTGAAGTTAACCTTATAAGCAATGCTATAAGAAAAGTCTGCACCTTGTAGATTAGCGTCAGTTATGGTGGAATCAGTAATCACCATATTGCGTAAATCGGTATTGCTTAAATTCGTTTGCGTCAGATTCATATTAGATATCTCCAGTTCGGCTAAATTTTGACCAGAGAAATCCATGGCACTCAGATCAGATGTACCGTCATTAATAAGCTGTCTGGCAGAGAGATTTGCCCCTTTGGCGGATAGGGGAACTAAAACCAACACCAACGCCAAAATTAGAGCGGCGAGTCCTCGAATAGACTTAATAATATTTACTTTCATTGCAACTGTTGTTGAAAACATCCTTTCTGGTGTAGCTTACGCTAAATCTCAACCACATCGGTATAACTGATAGGGAATACCAATCCGGTAATGTTGACTCGGATCAAGGATACAGGTTTTTTGGTTCGCGATCGCAAGATGTTGGGGATAGTCTCGACGCTTCAAGCCGGGAGTGATTACCCATAGATTCAACTGAGACACCGAGGGTATGGTTAATTCCGATAACTGCTGCCAGACTTTATCATATCCCTGTTGGCGACTTAAAAATGCGATCGCGCGATCGCCCTGTTGACTACCACCCTCTGGTAAGTTCTCTAATGCCTTGGCAAAGCTCAATCCTAATCCGATATCCTGAAGATCGTCATATCCCATCACCATGATCAGGGGAACAGTGGGTTCAATCGTCATATTCTCTGCCACCTGCTGAGGATAATAGGGTTTGAGAAACACCAAATTAGCCACAACACAAACCGTACTCACGACAGAGATAGTCAACGTTAAGACAATTGCCCATTTCCCCTGCACCTGTACATCCCTACGCCCAGACGCGCCATGGTTTACGGTTAAACTCGCTGCCAAGAGCGCACAAATCGTCGGATAATAAACAAAATTATAGCGGGGGACAACGGAGATATCCTTACCTAGCAGGTAAATAATTGCCAAAAATTGCAGCAATACAGCCAAGGTAAACCCGAATAGCGTCAACGTGGCTAACTGGGTTGCAGGCTTCTGTAGCAATTGCTTAACTCCCACACCTCCCCGCCAAATAATCCACCCCCCCAACCCCAGAGTTAATCCTCCCATGGGGATAACAATCCACCAAGGTTGATTTTCCACGGGTAAGGCAATTACCATGAGTAGCCAACCCACGAGTAATTGCAGAAGAGGCATAATGCTATCCGGTTGCGGTAGCCAATTGGTTTCTTGTCGCCCCACATCTGCCAAAAGCATACCCCACCACGGCAGATAACTAACTGCCATTCCCGCCATTACCAGCGCCACAGCTATCCAACTCCCGCCTGGTAAGCGCCGACGATACCAAATCATCCCGGAAATTAGGGTTAAAAATTGGGCAATGACAGCCAGAAGAAAAAAGTAGTGGACATAACAACCGATACTGTTCACCATACCCCAACCTAGCCATAGCCAAGGGGAAGGCAATTGCTGATGATAAAGACGCTGCTGAATCGGGATTAATGCCAAAAGTGCCAGAATAATCAGCAGCATTGGTAATGTGTAGTGACGCGCTTCCTGAGACAGGTAAACCGCAAAGGGAGACACCGCCATTAACGCGGCGGCGATTAATCCCGCGATTGGCGAAAAGATGAGACGATTGAGACAGTAGATTGCCGCGATCGCACCGACTCCGATTAAAGCTGGAAATGAGCGCAACGCCCAAGCTAACTGTTCGGTTCCCGTAAACCTTAACCACGAATGCATTAAGCAAAAGAATAAGGGGGGATGAGTAGATTGTTGGGCAAGGGTTTGGGCAATATCTCTACAGCTAGCCTCCGGTTGAAGGGTGAAAAATTCCTGGAGCGTAGACAAAGGAAATACCACATCCAATGGTAAATCATTATACTCCCGCCCCAGGCTAAAGAAAGCGGTGAGAACTTCATCCAGCCACAGGGGTTTTAAGTCAAGATGCCAAAACCGGAAGACGGTTCCCAGAATAATGATTCCAGCTAGGGCGAAATAATGGAGAGTCAGTTTTTGGCGTAGGTGCATAGTTAGGATTTTCGCGCAAAAACCACTCTAACGAGAATTGGGTTAATTTGAGCGATTGAAATCGCTGCTACACAAACAAAGTCCGCCTGCGCGGACTGGGTTATAAGTATTAGTAGCGAGCAAGATGCTCGCACTACGGCAATGATTTTGCTATTCTTGACATTAGGGTTTAAACGCCGAACAGCTTAAGGCTGACTTTTCACGGCATATCATAATTTTGACCTAACGCCCTGAAGCGTCAGGTATGGCACATAAATGTGTAGGGGATCTAATTAATTACTCCACTTTAGATATAGCGGGAAAACCTGTAAAATTTGATATCCAGGCAGCCACCTGTCAATTTTATTGGGAAGCTCCAAGCGGTGAGACTGAGGAATGGATGCCAGCTAAAAGACTCCGAGAAACACTGGGTATTGTGGATTTTAAGGCAGGACAATTTCTCTCAGCTAGCGGAGAAGTTATAGCCTTTACCTTAAATCGTTCAGGAGAACGTTGGCAGTCTCCTCGTGGCACAGTTCTTTTGGCTCGTCGGGATGCGATTCTGGAAATGCTTGAACAGGAAAAATTGAGTATGGGATGGGGAGTATGGATTTTTCGAGAGCCAGCCGCTCCACTCAATGTGGCAAGCCGAAAAAGAATGTTTCGAGACTGGCGTGCAGTGGCATTTTGGCAAGATGATGGATTAAAAACGGTTACTTATCAGGATGTAATCGAACCTTGGAACAAGGATTAATTCCATTGAATAATAGGGCGACTCAATCAATTGAATAAACTCCCATTGTTTCTTTAAGCAAGCGGGTCGCCCCTACAGACTCTCACCGATGTTTATGATATAAAAGTTTTCTGTGGAAGATTCTTTTCTAGTTCAGTCCGCGTAGGCGGACGAAAGTTTGTGTAGCTGCGATTTCCAATCGCCCTTTTATAGCAGTAGACACATCGATTAGGACAAACGAACTGTTGTAGAGACGCTTCAAAAGCGCGTCTCTACATAAATGATGCGTCCTAACCGCTATGGCGATTGCTATATATCATGTCCTGACTGCGATTTCCAATCGCCCCATTCATCGTCAGAATTGGCGCATTATAGCCAGCAGAACCCGATGAACGAATGACAACAACATCAACCTGAGCAGAACAGTCTGTGCAACCTCTCGCCTGATTAATCATCCACTGAATCGCTTCGTCTACATCAGCCCCCCCGCCGCCTAAGTCAAAGGCAATACCTGCGGGAACGTTCACATCAGTAGAATTACCATCAAAATAGCGGATAACCTTGGCGGATGCTGGTGCAATCCAGAGCGACAAGTACATTAATACTACTGCCACGAGCTTAATGACTTTAGCAATGGGCAAGCCAGAGGTAGATTTACAATGACGAGAATCCATAGACTTATTGGAAGATGAAACCCGATATCAATAGTGGCACCAGTAAAAGGGCAGATATAATCGCCACAACCGTGACTGGATCTATATTGATAACATTTTTGGGTTGATTACTCATAACACCTCTTCTAATTAAGTATTTCTTGGCTATCCAACTGAGTAGGCGGCTCTTACCATCTCCATCTGCCTACCCCCACCACCAGACTCCCTACAGCAACCCCTATTTTAGAAGCATATCAGTGGCAGGCTCTTGATTGCAGGATGCATCATCACCCCCCTGACTCTCCTCCCGATTTAAGAGATGCTGTACGTTGGATTGCCCAACTCGGCGGGTTCTTAGCCCGCAAGCATGATGGTGAACCAGGGGTTAAAACTATTTGGCAAGGTCTACGATGACTTCATGACATTGCCCATACTTGGCTTTGACTTTCTCCCAAAACTACTGCTTTTGTCAAGGGAATTCATGTTAAGAAAGATGTGAGTAATGCATAGGGGGGACGGAAGGGGCATCTGTCAGGGAAGAGGAGGTGTCATTCTTAGTCAATCGCCAACGGGTAAATTGAGGGAAATCAAATGGTTCAATTGAGCAAAAGCCGCTTTAATTGCGTTTGGTGTTACCCAAGTTTCCCTCAGAGACTATGTTTTGGGTTCCATTGGTATGGTTCCAGCTACCGTGGTATACGTTTACATCGGTTCCCTGGGTAGGGATTTAGCCACAATTCATAATTCCAATCAACCCACTACGACAGAAACTCAAATTGCCCAGTGGGGGATTCGGATCATTGGCTTAATGGCTACGATTGCCGTAACGTTCTATATAACACATCTTGCCCAGAAAGCGTTAAATGAAACTGTTGTCCAGGAAGAAACACACCCCGCGCTAAATCAGAAATAAACTGTAGTTAATGTGTTTTGATTGTAGTAAAAGTTAATCCTTGACTAAATAAGCTGCAACTGGAAGTAGGGAATGCAGGCTACAATTTAGTCAGAGGGCGATCGCAGGGTGGAGCGGACATGAGAAAGTCTGACGGGTTGGTTTTAATAGCCTTAGGAATAATCTGTGCGATCGCGGTGATCTTTTTTCACCCGAAACCCCAACCAGCCATTCCCCAGGAACCCAGTTACGCCCTGAGTCAGCCAACGGGCAATCAATCGTCTTTTTATCCCCTTGAACAAGATATTGATCCGATATTATATCCCTCCGTCGGTGATTGGGTAGGACGATTAATTTTACCAAATCCTGAAGAAATACAAGCCAATTCAACATCCGATTGGGTTTGGTTTCAAGTGTACAACGCTCCTGACGCCGCCCAGGATTTAATTGGTGAAAAATTGCGTCTCGAATGGCAGGAAACGCCCCAAATTAAAACCTATCTGGACGCTGTTACCACCGCTATCGAATTTAACCAAACTACCCGCAATAGCCAGAAAAATGGTAATATTCACCCCAATCGCCTGAATGGTTGGTCACAGGTGGGTCCATTGCAATCGTTGGCGGGAGCAAGACCTAAAAATGATGTGATTGTCCGCTTAGAGGAGGTGATTTGGGCGGAAAATAGGCTGAAAATTGCTCGTTCTCCGATTCAAGTCACAGGGCGATTTTATGGTTTAGTGTCGATTGTCAGCACCCAGGGAGAATGGTTAAGGGTACGTCATTACAACCCCGAATCTGGCAAATTTGACGGTGTTGAAGAAGTCATTCGTTTCCCCCAGCATTTGTTCTCAACACCACAACAGCTTGAAGCGTCGCCCGCAGGGGAGGCGGGGTGGTATATTTACGGGGCGAAGGATAAGCAGGGCATTTTTACTGTACAAGCCATTGCGCCGCGATCGCTGTTTCAATTGCAACCGGATCGGGTTATTTTAGGAGCAGATAAGCTGCCAAATTTGTGGGAGAATACACGCGATCGCCAGGGAACTGTGGCGACAGTGTTAATCGATCCAGAGGCAAAAACTCAACCCGATGCTATTTCAGCTTGGCAAGAAGGCGATCGCGCTTTAATCTTACATCTGTTTGGTGGGATTGGCGGCGAAAATGGCGATCAACAGACGATTTGGGCGACAGTAACGGGTCACTTTTCGTTTGGCGTGGCTGAAATCATTCGTGATCCGTTTACCGATGAGTTGCGCTGGGAGATTGTGTATCAACAAGTTTATGCCCACAACCCTGACCGAGAACTAGGGATACAAGCCTCGTCCTTTTAGGACGACTTTTTATTTTCTCTTAGTCTTGTATTGTAATAAATAATGTGTTAATCTATAAAAGTAGTCTAGCACAGGCGAAAGTCGTGAGTATCGCCAATCGATT
>NZ_JAVJZI010000216.1:0-12240 GCF_040223135.1 Coleofasciculus sp. G3-WIS-01 | reverse complement strand
GCGCCTTGGCGCGTCTGGGCGCATGTAGAGACGCGCCATGGCGCGTCTGGGAGCATGTAGAGACGCGCCATGGCGCGTCTGGGAGTAAGCCTTGGTCGGGGCGGGTTTAGTTCAGTTAATGGTTTGAACCGCAGCATTAGTGATCAAACCCGCCCCTACATGTTCACAACTTCCCAGATTCCGCTACACTTTGGAATGGTTCATCCTATTAGAATTACTAGAAGCAATAATGGAGATTGGTCAAAAAGTTCAAGTCTGTCGTCTCAGAGACCGGGTGTCTGGCGATATCATTAACAAACTAGGGAAAGTTGGCATCGTCAAAGATTTTAAAGTGACAGATGGCAGCGGCGTCGGTGTGATCGTCAAGTTTGACGACAATACGGCAACCTGGTTTTTTGAAGATGAACTCAAACCCGTCAGTTAGTGGCGACTTCAGTCATCAGCGTCCAACAAAATCATGGCTTTTATTCTCACCTTTTTAGGCAAAGGCGGCACCGGTCGCACCACAATTGCGATCGCGGCGGCTAAAAAATTTGCAAGTCTCGGTCAGCGTGTCCTTTTAATCGGGCAAGATCCTACCCCGGCGTTCGGACTGTTATTGGGAACATTTCCTAGGGCTGATCCGACGGAGGTGGAACCGAATCTGAAAGCAGTTCAGCTTCAGTCTACCCTCCTCCTCGAACGTAGCTGGGAAGAGGTGAAAAAGCTAGAAGCACAGTATTTGCGATCGCCAACGCTGAAAAATGTCTATGGTCAAGAACTGGGCATTTTACCGGGTATGGATAGTGCTTTAGGCTTGAACGAGATTCGTGAATACGATGGCAGTGGTGAGTATGATGTGATTATCTACGATGGCAGCGGCGACCAAGCCACTCTGAGAATGCTGGGGATGCCAGAAATTCTCAGTTGGTATTTTCGCCGCTTTCGCCAAATTTTTACGGAGTCGGATTTGGGTAAAACGATTTCCCCGTTTATCCAGCCCGTCACCAGCGCTATTCTCAATGTGACCTGGACACCCGACGACTTTGCCCAAAAACCGACTCAGCAAACCAACCAAATGCTGGATCAGGGCAAAAACGCTGTGGCTGACCCCAACCGCGTCGCGGCTTATTTAGTGACGACGGGAGATACCGCTGCCCTCGCGACTGCCAAATATTTCTGGGGTAGCGCCCAGCAGGTTAATCTGACGGTGGGGGGGGTTCTGTTGAACCAAATTCCGGCAACGGAAACTTTAGCGGCTGAATTTGCCCCGTTAACGGTTAGTGCCTTGCCCCAGTTATCGACGAGCGCTGACTGGCAACCGTTAATTGATGCCCTGCCTGATTTTAAACAAGCGGTGCAAATGCCTAAATCTATTAGCATAGATGTGGCAAATCGTCAAGTCAGTTTGTTTTTACCGGGCTTTGACAAAAAGCAGGTGAAACTCACCCAATATGGCCCGGAGGTGACGATCGAAGCAGGCGATCAGCGGCGCAATATTTGGCTTCCTCCCCAACTGAGCGGTCAATCTGTGAAAGGGGCAAAGTTCCAAGATCGGCATTTAATAATTTCGTTCTGATTGTCTTATGTCTTATGTCTTATGTCTTATGTCGGGGTGGGTAGGGTGGGTAGTGGTGTGGCACACCTTAATTGGTGGATTAGCATTGTAGGGGCGCACGGCGTGCGCCCGGTTTAAAGGTCAAATCTATTCCACAATTTTAGCTGTGTCACGCCGCCATCGTGCGTTAGCGGAGCGTAACGCACCATTTCAAAGGAGCGTAACGCACCATTTCAAACGATAATAGTTAAACCTGCCTCTACGTATCGGTTAGGGCGGGTTTTGTACAAATGTTACCATCAATACCAATAAGGAAATCCCTAAACCCGCCCCTACACACTCAACACTCAAAACTCCTATGTCTAACTCTCCCTCAACCGAATCAACAGATCGAAGTGCTAAAACCCGGCAACTCCTAGGGATGAAAGGTGCCGCCCCGGGTGAAAAATCTATCTGGAAAATTCGTCTCCAGTTAATGAAGCCGATTACCTGGATTCCCCTAATCTGGGGGGTTGTGTGTGGCGCAGCGTCGGGCGGTGGATATACCTGGACACCGGAAGATATCCTGAGAGCGGTGACTTGTATGTTACTATCAGGTCCGTTGATGGCGGGGTATACTCAAACCCTGAATGACTTTTATGATCGCGAATTAGATGCGATTAATGAACCCTACCGCCCGATTCCTTCTGGGGCAATTTCGGTTCCCCAAGTGGTGACTCAGATTGTTGTGCTGCTGCTGGCGGGTATCGGCGTGGCGTATGGGTTGGATCAATGGGTGGGTCATGAGTTTCCCACTTTAACCTGTTTAACGCTTTTTGGGGCGTTTCTCGCTTATATTTACTCAGCGCCGCCCTTGAAACTGAAAAAGAATGGCTGGCTGGGAAACTATGCCCTGGGTGCGAGTTATATTGCCCTTCCCTGGTGGGCGGGTCATGCTTTATTTGGGGATCTGAATTGGACGATTGCGATTCTTACCCTGATTTATAGTCTGGCAGGTTTAGGCATTGCTGTGGTTAACGACTTCAAGAGTGTGGAAGGCGATCGCCAATTGGGGCTGAAGTCTATTCCGGTGATGTTTGGCGTGGGTACGGCGGCTTGGATTTGTGTGCTGATGATTGATATCTTTCAAGCTGGGATTGCGGGGTATTTAATTAGCATTCATCAAAATCTCTATGCGGCAATCCTGCTGCTGTTAATTGTGCCTCAGATTACATTTCAGGATATGTATTTTCTGCGATCGCCCCTGGAAAATGATGTCAAATATCAAGCCAGCGCTCAACCGTTTTTGGTTCTGGGGATGCTGGTTGCGGGTTTAGCGTTAGGTCATGCGGGGATTTAGGATTGAATTGTAGAGACGTTCAATTTTGGTAGAATTCCGACAGGTACGGCTAACTTGCGCTCTTTTCGCATCGCCTCCCGGTTTTCATTCAGCCACTGGCGCAGGCGTGTCCAATAGCGAATCAGAGCTTCGTGTGCCACATCCACTACCGTTAACGTCGCCCCACTTTCTCCCCGCACCCGCAGTTGGGAGGTGACAAGTAACCGCGCATCGGCTAACTGGGTTATCACCTGCTCAACTAATTCCTTCGATAACTCATCATTGATAAACTCTTGTTTAAATACCTGTCTCCGGGTGTCTTCAGTTCCTTCTCCCAGTTGGGTCAATTCCAGAAAAATCCGTTTAGCAATCAATTGCTGTTCTTCAGACAGAGACAAATACACCTGATCTGCCCGTTTTTGCAGCGTTCCCTTGACCCCTCCCATCTTGCTATAATCTGCCAAAGTCAACAGATTCATCTGACGCTGCCGCCACAGTTCGGTTAGGGTATATTGCAATAGGGGTAAACTTCCGGGTCCTTCGACATCATGGAGCATCTGAGTCACCAGTTCCCGCTCGATTTCTAAGCCGACTTGTTTGGCGGGTTCGGTGATGGCGGCGGCTAATTCTTCAGTCTTCATTGGGGTGATGGTGACCAAATTCTCTTGGATGCGGCTAGCGAGTCCCCCATACTCCTGTTCAGCACATTTACCAAAGAAGTCCGCCCGCATGGTAATTACCACGGTGAGATGTAACCCTCCAGCCCCCTTCCTACCTCCCTCGTTCCCCTTTAAATCCCCCTCCCGTCCCCCTTTGAAAGGGGGAAGCCAGAGGATGCTTCCCTTTTTTTGCACGGAAGGGGGAGCAAGAATTTCATCTTGTGTTTGCTGATGATCTGAGACGATATCGGGGTTCGGGCGCACATCCGGGCGCTGATTAGGGCGCAAGGATGGTGCCCCTACATTATCAACATTATTCAACAGATCCACCGCCGCCATATTCCCCTCCCCTTGCAGGGGAGGGGTTAGGGGAGAGGTCGATTCTAAACCTTGCCCTTGCTGATAATCTAGTAATTTCTGGTCTGAGGTGATAGGTTGGTTCGGGCGCAGATTCGGACGCCGACTAGGGCGCAAGGATGGTGCCCCTACATTATCAACATTACTCAACGGATCAGCCGCCGCCATATTCCCCTCCCCTTGCAGGGGAGGGGTTAGGGGAGAGGTCACTCCTAGTAAACACTCCAAAAACTGCTGTCGTTCCCTGTCATCCTGACACAGGGTAAACACTTCCTCAAACTGATCCACCACCAACACCACACGAGGCGCATCAATCGCCCGAACCAACTCCGCTAAACCCGCCGCCCCCTGAGACGCCAATCGTTCAACGTCTCCTGACTCCGTCGCCTCATCCACCAACGCCAAGGCTAAACTCTTTAACGGATGTTCTCCCGGTCGAAAAATCCGAATTTGCCATTCGCTACTTCCCGACAAACGCTGTCCCAGTTTCAACTGATATAGTAACCCCGCCTTGACCAGAGACGACTTACCACTCCCCGACGCACCCACCACCGCCAGAAAATTCCCCTGGCGTATTTTCGCCAACAACTGATCGGTTAATGCAGTTCGCCCATAAAAATACTTGGGATCGTGATCATTAAACTCAAAAGACTCCAATCCCTTATAGGGACAGACTCCCGCCATTAATACCGCCCGTTCAATGGTTTCCTTTCTCCCCGTCAGCAGAATCTCACCGCCAGAGTTGTGGAAAATCGGACGTTGACGTGAGGTCAATAACTGACGATTAATCGCCTCGACTAAACTATAATTCGTCACCCATCCTTGTGACTTTCCCTCTGGACACAAACTGGGTAACAGCGCCCCGGTTAATACCCCATGCTGTCCGCCAAATTCCTCATACGCCACCTCAAAATCACGAGACGCCGCGATAAAACAACGATCGCGTGCTTCCCCCACCGCCCCCGGATCAGCTTCCAAAAAGTTAAGCAATTCCCCACTATGACAGCAATCCAGCCAAACAATCTGCTGACGCACGGGACTCTCTTGCAGTAATCGCCGTAACCATTGCAACGAAACCCCCCATTTACCATCTTGGGGTTTCACATCACTGGTTGCCAAAAATCCTTCACTGACTCCCCCTTGGTCATTCCTTAAACCATGTCCAGCAAAAAACAGTAACGCCGTATCCGGAACCTGGCGACTGGGGGGATAAAATAAATTTGCGATCGCTTCTTGTAACGTTTTTACCCGTACCAATTGGGTGGGATGAGGTTTAGCAGCTACATGGGGGTTCCCCTCTTGGTCATAAATTTCTGGTAATCGGCGCACCCGAAACTGTCCATAAGTTTCCAAAATCTGCGCCACTGCTTCAGCATCGGCGGCGGGTTTATCCAGATGTCGGGGTTTTTTCGTCCGTCCGTCTCGGAGTAACGGATAAAGATTAATCCCGACGACCAACGCTTCCCTATCCATTGCTGCCATCTCCCAGAGTTGGGCAATTAAACTTTATCATAAGTTATTTGGCTTGATTTTTATCCCCATCAAGATTTTCAAATTAACTTAAAAATTTTGTTGCTGAGCAAAAAAGAATCCGAAATCTGAAATGGCTGCTTGTAGAATCACATAATATAGGGTGTCACCGATCGCCGTTCCTCTTACTTCGTATTTTGTAACACTATTGAGAGTTCCTGATGGATAATCTAACCGCGAATAATACATTACTGGCGCTATTGCTTGCTCTTCGAGACTTGGACACCTCTCTCACTGAACAAGAAACAGCAGAACTTACCGATATTTCCCATCGATTATATCTCGAACCCGAAACCTGGGAATCAGACATCGCCCCTAGTTTACTCTCAATCATCCAGGTTAACCCGAACTTAAATCAGCTTTATCAAACCGCCAAATCTCAACTTGATAGTGTGGGTGATTGCCTTCCCCCCGATTTACTCCCCACATTAGCCGAATTGGAATACGTCACCCCTGAAACTGAACCAAGAACACGCGGTTTTGCTCCTGTAACTGACGAGTCTGAGTCAGACAGCCTAGAAATTAACAACATCGCGATCGATATATTATCGCAGCCTGACCCATCTACAACCGCTAAAAAACTTAGTAGTTTGGAAAGACTTAAACAATTTTTGCAAAAGCCAACAGTGAATACATAATTTATTAATTATTGGTCATTCCAGTTCTCTCCCCTTGACGAGGGGAGGGTTAGGGAGGGGTTTGTCAGGGGCTGGTGTCGCGACTACGGGAGGCAGAGCCTCAACAGAGGCATTCCCAGGCAGAGCCTGGGAACGAGGCTAGCCCACGTTTCGTTTGTCGCCTCTCTAGATAAGCTTAGGTGAAGACCCGAACGACCCCATGCGGTTGCTGATTACCAATTCTCAACTTGTTCCTAAACCCTGGGTTGAACCTGCTATCCCCCTCACCTACACCCTAACTGTCGCCTTTATTGCTGCTTTTGTGACGTGGCTAATTCGGCGTTTTTGGTCTTAAGTTCGTAATTGCGCTGTCTTCGCCATAAACGCATCCCTAGGTCAGGATTAGCTTAAACATTATGTCCAAAATTCCCGTGTTCCCGACTTTAACCCTAAACGGGCGACCCGAGTTCATTAAATGGATACAATTGTTCATTAGTGCAAGCGAGTCGCCCCTACAGGTTATTTCTCCCTGTCATCCCTACGGAAAGGATGCTGACCAACTGCCAGTTCTTGTTTACTTCGTCTTAACCTATGCCACAAATCTTTAATTTGTTTATATGCAGCTTCAGGTTCAACTTTACCTGCTGTTTCTAAGTTGCAGATGTAGTTTACCTGTTGCGCGAATTCTTGTAAATTGGCATTAAACACCAAATTTTCTGGCTTGATATTGCCGTAATAGCGACTGTGCGGATAGAAAAACTCATCTCGATTGGTCATTTGGCTCTCCTAAAAAAGCTATTGTCGATAAACTACAATCTAATTCCCCCCTATTTCTCAAAAAACTTAACGGTATTGATCCCATCCTTTCCTTGGCACATGACAAGAATAAGCTTGGTGACATACTGTCTCACCAGAAGCCGTGCTGGGACTAACGCGGCGCAAATTTCCCATAAGCGAAGTGTGATCGTAGATCAGCACTCAGGAGTCAACCCCTCATCGGTGGGTCTTGGGTCTAGTCTAGTCCTTTTAGTCAGTACAAAAATTCAAGGACAGCTTCTCAGACGTTTGCCACCCTCATCTGACTCAAATAATTGATGGTACAAATTGTTTAGACTCCCACTACTTACTATTTTAGTGATCTTGAGTGGGTTTTGTCTGCTGTTGGTAACCGAAAAATATTTGAACTTATCCGGAACTATCTTAAGCGCATCCCTAGTAATTCCTCTGATCACGCTCATCAAAGATTTCAGTGAGATTATCCTGGGGAGCTTAGATGAAGGTTTAACAGGAAATGCCTGATCCAGCCAGCCTTTGACCGGATGTAATAACTTTTCCTGATCACCCTAAGTACGAGAGAGCCTTCCTGGTTATGTACTATCCTGATTGAACGCTCCTCAACTCCATCAAAGATTATAGTTGAGGATTCTATGGAGTAAACCCTGATTATGTCTCAACCGCAAAAACTATACGAAGGCAAAGCCAAAATCCTTTATCCGACTGAAGACCCAGAGATTCTCCTAACCGTCTACAAAGATGATGCTACTGCCTTTAATGCCCAAAAGCGAGGTCAAATTGTGGGCAAAGGCGAAATGAATTGCGCGATCGCGGCGCACTTGTTTGAGTTTCTGGAATCTGTTGGCATTTGTACCCATTTCATCGACTGTCCCACCCCCAACCAGATGCGGGTCAAACGAGTGACAATTTTGCCCGTGGAAGTCGTGGTGAGGAACATTGCCGCCGGGAGTCTGTGTCAACAAACTGGATTACCCCTGGGCAAAGTCCTACCCAAGCCCCTCGTGGAATTTTACTATAAGAAGGACGAATTAGGAGATCCCTTGCTAACGCGCGATCGCTTATTACTCCTAGAACTAGCAACCCCCGACCAAGTCAACCAGCTAGAACAACTAGCACTGCAAGTCAACCAGAGTCTCATTGCCTTTTTCCAACGCTGCGGTATTACCCTGGTGGACTTTAAGCTAGAATTCGGCATTGATACCAACCAACAGTTGCTCTTAGCCGATGAAATTAGCCCCGATACCTGTCGTTTGTGGAACCAAGGAGAAACCGATCCTCAACAGCGAGTCATGGACAAAGATCGCTTTCGTCGGGATCTAGGACAGGTAGAACAAGCCTATCAGCAAGTTCTAGAGCGAGTGCTAGCCCAAGAAAGCAGCAGGCAGAAGGCATAGAGCAAAAGGCTGTAAGGTTTAGGGTGTCTGCCTTTTTCTGACGCTTGTTAACGGGTGGGTATAGGAAGCTGCGCTGGGCTTGGGAGACTTAATTGCTCAAGAGTAAGCGAGGTGATAAAAATCCTGGTATTTTTTCCTGTATCGGTTCAGTGATGACTGCTTAGGTTTAAGGCTACTCGATCAACTTAACCAAGCTGGTTAAGCAGCCAATCCCTTAACTCATTAACAAGCAGTGGACAACAGATAACAGCTGATCGCAATTCTTGCAATCAACGTGGTGTGTGGACGTGTCAAAAAATCTGAGGATCATGCGCTTATCTCCTTTATTAACGGCAATTCTCGCTGTAACAACTAGCATCGGTTTATCGAACTCCCCTAGCCATGGGCAAACGACTGACCCACCCATCCTGGTATTTGACCGCAGTCAACAGGATGAGTTAAGAGAACATGAGAAAACGGGGACGCTAGAACACCCGGAAACAACACCTGCTCAAACGGTGATAGAAACGACCGATGGGGTACAAGAGAGTCCTGGAAGTGAGACAGAATCGAACTCTAAGCCGATTCTAGAGAACCCAGCTATTCATCCAATTGAGGTAAGTTCGACACAATTAACACCCATTCAACCCCCCACTTTAAATCATCAAGCCGTCCATGCCACAGCAGCACCAACGGTAACCCCTACACCTCCCTTAAATGTCCAAGTTCAAGTCCCCCCAACTGACTCACCAACACCGCCCGCCAATCAGCCAGAACCACGAGTTCTCGTATCAGAAGTCTTCATTAACTTCCAGGATTACACCGGACCGCAAGAACAACTAGAAAACGAGATTTTTCGAGCGATTAGCACCCAACCCGGATTAGCAACAACTCGCTCTCAGTTACAGCAAGATGTGAATGCCGTCTTTGCTACAGGTTTCTTCAGAAGTGTAGACGTTATACCCGAAGATACCCCCTTGGGCGTGCGGATTACCTTTGTCGTTGAACCTAACCCTGTACTGCGTCAGGTTGCGGTGAATACTGTTCCCATAGAAGCCGAGGCGCGGGTTTTGCCTCAGGAGGTGGTTGATACTATTTTTCAAGAGCAATATGGTGAGATTCTTAACCTGAATGACCTACAACAAGGCGTTCAACAGTTAAACGAATGGTATGAAGAACAGGGGTATGACCTAGCTCAAGTGGTTGATGCCTCAGATATCAACGATGATGGCATTGTTACCTTGACTGTGGCAGAAGGCGTGATTGAAGAGATTGCAGTACGCTATCTCGATGAAGAGGGAGAACCGATACTGGATGACGAGGGTCAACAAATTCGCTTACTCACGGAAGGGGACGAACCTATTGGCGGACGCACCCGTCCCTTTATCATCACCCGCGAGATGCAACTCAATGAGGGTGATGTGTTTAACCGGGAAATTGCTGAACGGGATTTGCGACGAGTTTTTGGTCTAGGACTATTTGATGACGTGCGCCTTTCCTTTGCTCCGGGAACTGACCCCCGTCGAGTGGTGGTTGTGGTGGATGTGATTGAGAGAAATACAGGCTCCCTGGCGGCTGGGGCGGGAGTCAGCTCTGCCAGTGGCTTATTTGGTACGGTTAGCTATCAGCAGCAAAACCTCGGTGGTAATAATCAAACCCTGGGAGCAGAATTCCAGGTGGGAGAACGCGCCCTACTGTTTGACCTTCGTTTTACAGACCCTTGGATTGCTGGCGATTCCTTCCGCACATCCTATACTGTGAATGCCTTCCGACGCCGCTCGATTTCTCTGATTTTCGACGGCGGTGATCCTGAGGTCGAACTAGAAAATGGTGACCGCCCCCGTGTGGTTCGTACTGGTGGTGGAATCAACTTTACTCGTCCATTATCCCGTGACCTCTATCGGCGCTCTGAATGGACAGCATCAGCGGGATTTGAATATCAAAACGTGTCGATTCGAGACTCTGATGGTGACTTGAGTCCAGAGGATGAATTGGGTAATGATTTAAGCTTCAGTGGCGACGGAACCGATGATCTGTTTACCCTACAACTAGGTGCTGTGCGCGATCGCCGCAATAATCCTCTGCGACCAACCAGTGGCTCTCTACTCAGATTCGGAGTCGAACAGACGATTCCCATCGGTCAAGGGAATATCTTGCTCAGTCGCCTGCGCGGAAGCTACAGTTACTATTTACCCGTAGAATTTACCAATTTCACCGAAGGCGCCGAAGCCCTTGCCTTTAATCTACAAGCTGGAACCGCGCTGGGAGACTTACCCCCCTACGAAGCCTTTTCTCTGGGTGGTAGTAACTCAGTGCGCGGTTACGATGAGGGAGAAGTGGGTTCAGGTCGCAGCTTTATCCAAGCAACCGCAGAATACCGTTTTCCGATTATCTCTGTAGTTGGCGGTGCTTTATTTGCTGACTTTGCCAGCGATTTAGGTACAGGTGATGATGTACCTGGTGAACCTGCGATCGTTCGCGATAAACCTGGCACCGGCTTTGGTGTCGGGGTTGGTATCCGAGTCCAATCCCCCCTTGGTCCGATTCGTGTGGATTATGGGTTTAATGATGAAGGAGAAAGCCGTCTCCACTTCGGTATCGGAGAACGCTTTTAATGCACCAGTTTTTACTCTCTCAGTCGGGGCGGGCGCGAGTTACATCTGGGTGAGATAAGAAACGATAGTAGTAAAACCCGCCCCTACGCAAAAAACAACAGTTCCCCCATGACAAATAACGAATGACGAATGACGAATAACAAATGACCAACTACACTTTGGGTGCTGCTTTTGAACGATCAGGTATTGGATTGCACAGTGGGATCACCACCACTGTTCGCATCTTGCCTGCTGTAGCCGGGACGGGACGATATTTTGTTCGAGTTGACCTGCCAAAGAAGCCTGTGATTCCAGCGCGAGTGGAGGCTGTCTCTGGCACAATGCTTTCTACCCAATTGAGGGCTGAAAATTGTGAGAATTCTATCAATTGCTCTGACTCAGATGCCACAGTAGGGACAGTAGAACACCTACTCGCCGCCCTCGCCGGGAGTGGAGTGGACAATGCTTGTATTGAAATTGATGGATCAGAAGTTCCCCTGTTGGATGGTTCGGCGCTGGCTTGGGTGAAAGCGATTCAGGAGGTAGGGATTGTGGAGAGTGAATGTCCCCAAAACTCGTCTCATCTATCTCCTCTAGCTTCCCCGATGTTTGTTGGGGAACCCATCTGGGTTTGTCGAGACGATGCCTTTGTCGCCGCCTTACCCGCACCGATCACCCGATTTACCTACGGCATTGATTTTGATAACCCAGCCATTGGCAATCAATGGTATAGCTGGACACCGGAACAAGAGGATTTTGCGGAAGCGATCGCACCGGCGCGAACCTTTGGTTTAGCCAACCAAGTTGATCAGCTACGCGATCGCGGTTTAATTAAAGGCGGTAGCTTGGAGAATGCCTTAGTTTGCGACGATCACGGATGGTTGAATCCGCCTTTGCGATTTTCAAATGAGCCAGTGCGTCATAAACTTTTAGATTTAGTAGGGGATTTGAGTTTATTGGGGAAATTTCCTGTCGCTCACTTCCTCGCCTACAAAGCCAGTCACAATCTGCATATTCAATTGGCGAGATTACTGGCTCGACAAATCGGCGCTTGGAATGTCAGTCATCAATCCTCAGCCGTTATCGGCAATTGATCACGACGGGCTAACTGAACGCTAGCTCATCCAAGTTCCTCGTGCAGCGGACGCGAAAGTAATAGACCACTATTAAATCCGCTTAAACTATGGGTCAGGAACCTCAGCCTAAAGGCATGAGGCTTGAAAGAGAAGTCTAACAAGCCATTCTGACCAGCTTAAGTCTTAACTGACTACGTTATCGGCAAGTGTTCAAGAGATGGTGCGTAGATACGTAGCTAGTCTACTGCTCTAGAACCGAAAAGTTAAACAGTTTTAAGGTCACTGAAACAGTGCTTTTTGGATAGTTACCGACCGATAACATTGGCGAAGCTAACTTTACCCGAAAGGAGATTGAGGCAACCATACCTCACAGGAGGGGCAACC
>NZ_JAVJZI010000214.1:0-9107 GCF_040223135.1 Coleofasciculus sp. G3-WIS-01 | reverse complement strand
ACCAACCCAACCCCCCCTCCCCACCGATCACACAACCACAACACCCCCCAAGATTCAGGTTCGTACTCACGGATGCGAGCCCATAATCATGTTGGGTTTCCCGCGTCAACCCAACCTACAACTCCCCCTATTTCATGTTATAGGCACATCTGTAGGGTCTTGATTAGGTAAAAAATCGAAATATACACCGATAACCCAACAACAAAACCCGCCCTCCCCACCGATAACCCAACAACAAAACCCGCCCTCCCCACCGATAACCCAACAACAACATCTATCTTTATCTACATAATTGATAAAACATACTCACCTTCATTAACGGCATGATTCTTGGCAACGCTAAACACCAAACCATCGGATTCAGCCATAACGTCAATTAATTGAGGTAAATCTCCCTCTCGGTTAAAACTCAGTAATTGATATAAAGACTGACCTGATCTAATTTTACTGCCCAATGGAACTCGTGATTGAATCATCCCCCCGGCTGGAGCGTAGTATTGTTTAATTTGGCTTTTTATGGTAAATTCAAACGATTGAGAGGTTGTGTTGTCTAGGGGCAAATCGGGACAATCTAGCAGTTGTTTTTGTGCTAGATAATTTTTGATACCCAGAACTCCTTTTTTTACCGAGTCGGGATTCATTTCCATCCCCGAACCCAGTTCTAACGTCCAAGACTCAACATCAAACTGAATCGCTTTACCAAAGGCGGCTAATTGCTTCTCCAATGCCAACCACGGCTTCATAAAAGCTTCGTCAAAGGCATCACCATCATATTCATTCATTAAAATACCGCGATTCAAAAGAAAGGCTTTGGCACTTTCCTCACGACTCTGGAAACAATACAAATAATCAATCGCCTGATTACTGGAACTATGAATATCAATCACATAGTTAGCATCTAAACAGAGGGATTGAAGCTGATAGCGATAGCGTTCACTAAAGGGAAGTCCGCTAGGAGACTGGAGTTGATCACCGTGTTTTTTAAAGCTGGATTGAATACGTTGCAAATAATTTTGGCGGATTTCTTCAGGAGAGTGATGCATCTGAAATTCAGCAAACTCAGCTAAATTATCACATTCTTTTTCGTAGTCCCAAAAAATCCGATTCCAATCCTTGCCATCATAGGGATTGAATCGTCCAGTGGCAAAGAAATGATTACGCTGGTTAGTGGCGATAGGATTACAGACAGGAACCAGCCAAATTTCTCCCGTAAGTTGAGAGTCCTCTAAGTGGCTGAAAAACTCAAGAAGTTGGTGAATGACAGCATTGCCAACAATTTCTGAACCATGGAGATTGGCTTGGACATAAGCCTTTTTTCCAGGATTAGCGCCAATAAACTTATAGACTTGAATCGAGAGGCGATCGCCTGAGGCGAGATGTTGAATGGGAATTGTGGTAACGGTGGGAACCATAGGGATTGGGTACAGGAAAGTATGAGGGCTAAGGTGTAGGGTGGGCTCAGACGGCTAAATCGTTGCTAACATAAGAATCTTAAAGGCATCATCTCGATTATTATGGGCAATAGTTTCGGGCATCTGTTTCGGATTACGACTTATGGGGAATCCCACGGCGGCGGTGTCGGTGTGGTGATTGATGGATGTCCACCCCAATTAGAGATTTCCGCATCAGAGATTCAGTTTGAACTCGATCGCAGGCGTCCCGGACAAAGCAAGATTACCACCCCGCGCAAAGAAACCGATACTTGTGAAATTCTCTCCGGCGTCTTTGAAGGGAAAACCTTGGGTACTTCGATTTCTATCTTTGTCCCCAACAAAGATACTCGCCCCCAAGATTACTCAGAGATGGCGGTTAAATATCGCCCATCCCACGCCGATGCCACTTATGATGCTAAATATGGGATTCGCAATTGGCAGGGGGGTGGACGTTCCTCAGCACGGGAAACCATTGGTCGAGTTGCAGCTGGTGCGATCGCCAAAAAAATCCTTAAGCAGGTTGCCAATGTAGAAATCGTTGGCTATGTTAAACGCATTCAAGATTTAGAAGGCATCGTTGATCCCCACACCGTCACCCTGGAACAGGTTGAAAGTAACATCGTCCGTTGTCCTGATAGTGAATGCGCCCAAAGAATGATCGAAAAAATCGAGCTAATCCGGCGTGAAGGAGATTCCATCGGTGGGGTAGTCGAATGTGTCGCCCGCAATGTGCCAAAAGGGCTAGGAGAACCTGTATTTGATAAGCTGGAAGCGGATCTCGCCAAAGGCGTCATGTCCCTACCCGCTAGCAAAGGCTTTGAGATTGGTTCTGGCTTTGCCGGAACATTGCTCACGGGTTCTGAACATAATGATGAATTCTATCTCGATGATACTGGAGCGGTACGGACGACAACCAACCGTTCTGGTGGCATTCAGGGAGGCATCACAAACGGAGAATCGATTATTTTGCGAGTGGCATTTAAGCCCACTGCTACTATACGAAAAGAACAGCGTACAGTGACCAGTACCGGTGAAGAAACAGTACTTGCTGCCAAAGGGCGTCACGACCCTTGCGTCTTACCCAGGGCTGTGCCTATGGTAGAAGCAATGGTCGCCTTAGTATTATGTGATCACCTACTGCGTCATCAGGGTCAGTGCCATACATTAAAGCCTTAAAATTCCGATGGAAAGCAGTCCTTCCTCTGAGTTCGTTGTCCAATTCTGGGGCGTGCGGGGTAGTATTCCCTCCCCTGGCAAAGAAACCATTCGCTACGGCGGGAACACCTCCTGTGTGGAGATGCGTATCGCTGACAAACGCCTAATTTTTGATGGGGGTACCGGTATCCGGATGCTGGGGAAACATCTAAAGCCCCAACTTCCCATTGAAGCCTATTGGTTTTTTACCCATTATCACTGGGATCATATTCAGGGCGTACCCTTTTTTGACCCCGCTTTTATCGAGGGTAATCTGTTGCATATTCATGGCGCCGCACCCGATGGAGTGTCAATGCAGCAGCATTTCAAAGAGCGGGTATTGCACTTGAATTCCCCTGTGCCGAAACGTGATATCCAGGCGGATTTGAAATTCTATGACTTAATCTGTGGCGATACGATGACGCTAGGGGATATTACCATTGAAACCAGTCCCCTAAATCATCCCAATGGGGCGATGGGTTATCGGGTAACATGGCAGGGACGTTCGGCGGTCTACTGTACCGATACAGAACATTATCCGGATCACTTAGACGAAAATGTGCTGAATTTAGCTCGTGATGCAGATGTCCTGATTTACGATGCCATGTACACTGACCAAGAATACCACAATCCCAAGTCTCCCAAAGTCGGTTGGGGACATTCAACCTGGCAAGAAGGGGTAAAACTCGCCAAAGCCGCCGGAGTTAAACAACTGGCAATTTTTCACCACGAACCGAATCATAACGATGATATGCTCGATGAAATTGCCATTGAGGTGCAAAGTGCTTGTGAAGGTTCGTTTTTGGCAAAGGAAGGACTCATTATTCCGCTTATCTAGTCAAAAGCTTGCCCCACTAGCGAAGCGAAGGGATTTTCCCCAGTAATGACGGGTCAGAATTGGGCAATATCCCAAATGGAAAAAATTGCCCCTGTCTATGTCCGGCATGGTTGGCAAAAGGATGGAAACGGCACATCCCAACTCCGAACCCAACTAGGGCTGGAGAAGGATAAGGCTAACAAGTCCATAGCTAAACCGTAAACTCACGCGGTTGATGGGGTGACGTTGGCTTGTGGGTATTTCATCAACTATGTTCCGTTTACTGGCTCTAACTCCCACGGTTACACCCACAAGGGTAACGTTAACGTGACCCCTTCCCCGTTTAAAATCATCACCCGTCCCGGTGCGCCGCGTCGGGGGAAAGAGTATGGATTCTTCCGTCGTCAATTGCACTTTGAAGTACCAGATAAGTTAGGGGTAAGGAAGCGTAAAGGTGGGACGATTACCCCAATGGAAGTGAGAATTGGTGATCGGGTCAGAGCAGATTGTATTAGAACATCGCTGTTGCAATTGTTGTGCCATTCTTTCTTGGCAACAAGCATAATTGCAGCGAGCTAAGATTAAACAGAACTGTCCTCGTGAAAGCTGGATTGCTCTAGCTAATGTGTTCAGGGAACGTTCGTTTTCATCATCAGCATTTGCCAGTAAATTAATATCACTCATAGTGTTTTTAGAATAGTCTGATGCAATACCTTGGTCAGGGCGCAAGCCTTGCGCCCCAACACACCGCTACAAATGGGTATACCACACAGGTTGGGAAACCGCTATACTACTCTTTTGCCAAGACTTAAATATTTCTGACTCAGCTAATACAGGATTAATCCCAAACCAGCATCCCCGTTCATCCCGATACTCAAATAACCAGAGACGGCGTAACAGCACATGATATTCTTGAGCACCTCTGACATTTTGCCGTTGCACAACTTGCAATAGTAAGTCCCACTCTTGCTGATCAATGGATAAGATTAGGAGATCCCGTTCTTGTTGAATCACCCGTTCTAGTACAGAGGGTAGAGGGTAGAGGGCAGAAGGGGTTGACAAAAGTCGATTGGGTATGACGACTGAAGAGGCGATCGCATCTCCCCATAATCCAGCACTATACCTAATATGGGTTGTCCTTGGAAAATCCGATAGGATAGGAAGTTGGTCTATTGTAAGCGTCTACCCATTAAAAATTGATTATGACTGATACGATTCGCTTTCTCATGTGCGCTCCAGACCACTACGATGTAGACTATGTGATAAATCCCTGGATGGAAGGGAATATTCATAAGTCCTCGCGCGATCGCGCCGTCGAACAGTGGCACAAATTGCACCATGTCCTCAAAGATCACGCGATCGTGGATTTGGTTAACCCTCAACAAGGGTGGCCCGATATGGTGTTTACGGCAAATGCGGGGCTGGTTTTGGGTAAAAATGTTGTCCTGAGTCGGTTCTTGCACAAAGAACGCCAGGGTGAGGAACCCCATTTCAAGGAGTGGTTTGAAGCCCAAGGCTACAACGTCTACGAACTCCCCAAAGAACTCCCCTTTGAAGGCGCAGGGGATGCCCTCCTGGATCGAGAAGGACGCTGGTTGTGGGCGGGCTATGGCTTCCGTTCAGAATTAGATTCTCACCCCTATCTGGCAAAATGGCTTGATATTGAAGTCGTCTCCCTGCGACTCACCGATGAGCGATTCTATCACCTAGATACCTGTTTCTGTCCCCTGACGGGCGGCTATTTACTCTACTATCCCCCAGCCTTTGATGCGTACTCCAATCGCTTAATTGAGATGCGAGTCGCACCAGAAAAACGCATCGCCCTAGAAGAAGCGGATGCGGTGAACTTCGCCTGCAATGCGGTGAATATTGACCAAGTTGTGGTCATGAACAAAGCTAGCGATCGCCTCAAGCAACGCTTGGCTGAGGCGGGGTTTAGGGTGATGGAAACACCCCTGACGGAATTCCTCAAAGCAGGTGGCGCGGCTAAATGCTTGACCTTACGAGTAACTGAACCTGTCCGTACTGAACTCCACGCCAATGTCCCGGTAGAAAGCCGCACCATTCGCCTGGAAGGACATTTGCTAGACTCTGGACTCATCAGTCGCGCCTTAGATCTGATTGTCGAAACCGGCGGTAGCTTCCAGGTTCTCAACTTCGAGTTGGGTGTCCAACGGCAAAGCACATCTAACGCTGAGATTCGCGTATCTGCACCCTCCCATGATGTGATGGAAGAGGTGATGAGCCAACTGATTGAGTTGGGCGCTGTCGCTCCCGCCCAAGAGGTGTGTGATGCTAATCTAGAACCCGTGATTCAATCGGGTGTGGCGCCGGATGACTTTTATGTCTCCACGATTTATCCCACAGAAGTCCGGATTAAGGGTGAGTGGGTGAAGGTACAAAACCAGCGCATGGATGGGGCAATTGCGATTACCCAGATTGACTCCCAACCCATCGCTCGGTGTAAAATCCTGCGGGATCTAGAAGTCGGTGAACAGGTAATTGTCGGTGTGGAAGGAATTCGCACCGTTCACAAGCCGAAAACCCGTGAACAGCGTGGGAGTGAAGAATTTAGCTTCATGGGCGCGGGTGTCTCATCGGAACGCCGGGTGGAATTAATTGTCGAGCAAATTGCCTGGGAATTACGCCAAATTCGCGATCAAGGGGGCAAGGTTGTTGTCACAGCAGGTCCGGTGGTGATTCACACCGGGGGTTCTCAACATCTAGCGCGTCTAATTCGCAAAGGGTATGTGCAGGCGCTGTTGGGTGGTAATGCGATCGCGGTTCATGATATTGAGCAGTCCCTATTGGGAACCTCTCTGGGCGTGGATATGAAACGGGGTGTCCCGGTGCGGGGTGGACACCGACACCATCTCAAGGTAATTAATACCATCCGTCGTTATGGCAGTATTGCTGATGCTGTGGAAAAGGGAGTCTTGACAAAAGGCATTATGTATGAATGTGTGACACATAATGTTCCCTTTTCCCTCGCCGGTTCCATTCGCGATGATGGACCCCTACCCGATACCCAGATGGATTTGATTAAAGCCCAAGCCGACTATGCTAAGCTGCTCGAAGGGGCGGACATGATTTTGATGCTGTCTACGATGCTGCACTCCATTGGTGTCGGAAATATGACCCCAGCCGGGGTGAAAATGGTTTGTGTGGATATCAATCCAGCCGTTGTGACTAAGTTGAGCGATCGCGGTTCATTAGAATCCGTGGGTGTGGTTACCGATGTGGGCTTATTCCTGAGTTTGTTGGTACAGCAGTTGGATAAGTTGACCAGCCCTTATCAACAATCAGCTTAACCGTTAGGCGGTTGTAGACGCGAAGCGGCTTCCCGTAGGGTAACCGCACCTGGGCAAAGGAAACCCGCGTAGGCGGGTTTCCACACCCTAAAGAACAACTCAATCCTAAATTCTGTTGGGTTTCCTTGCGTCAACCCAACCTACTGGCGTGGCACAGGTAATTTGATGAATTAAAATTACGCCCGGAAACCGTAGGGGCGCATGGCGTGCGCCTTATTCAATGGTAAAATCTATTCCACAATTTTAGCTGGGTCACGCCACTAGCTTAAGTTAACTGAACTCGGGTTAGCCCGCGAAGGCGGGCTTTGTTTGTGTAGCTGCGACTTCCAGTCGCCATAGCTTCGTCAGCTATTGAGGAAATAACGTTCAGGAAACTTTTCTGTAATCATCATTACAGGTTTACCCTTAGAAAATACGCGATAGGTACGGGAGAGGAGATTGTCATTCGGCTCAATATTAAAATACTCCGCTAAACTATGAGCCGGTTCTTTCGCTGAATCCAAAATTTCTTTGAAGGTTTCCACCTTTTGCTCTAACCAAATCTTACCAATTGGGGTTTTGGTTTTAAATAATTCATGTCTAAAATTATCATCAAGGCGTTCGGGAACTAGGATAGATTCCGCGTAAATATAGTTTTTGTGACTAATGCGCCCTTGGAGTAAGATTCGTCTATCAATTACTTCTGTCCCTTCAGCTAATTCCATCGCCGGAAGCGATTCGGGAATGGGAATTAGATTTTGTGATAGTTTGAAAACCTGTATCTGTTCAAATAGATAAGCTTCCAGAATATCGGTTAATGTGCCATCGGTGGTTAGTAAAATTCTCTGAAACGTACTTAATGTAGCAGGATTGATATGATGACGCTCTAGAGACTCTTGTAAGTCGTCTCGCATTAGGTGTTCGTTCGCTATCAGTCGGCTCATGGTGTCTGAACTCCTATTTCCCCTATCCACTTGGTTGAATAAAAAACACTCAAATCAAGGTATGTTAAACAGTTATAGTTTGATTAATCTCAAACTTTACATTTATTTACAACTACAATAAATAAATGTAGCACTCTTACGACGATTTGACCACCTGAGCATAATTGATGTAGAGACGCGCCATGGCGCGTCTCTACATTTAGCCTACACCCAGTCTTATGCACCAACAACCACACCACCGTTCGGATGCAGCACTTGACCCGCCATATAAGACGCATCTTGAGAAGCTAAGAAAACAAAACTCGGTGCAACCTCCTTGGGTTGTCCTGGACGCTTCATCGGAACTTGTTTACCAAACGTTTCGACTTGCTCACCAGGAAACGCATCAGGAATAAACGGTGTCCAGATAGGACCTGGCGCTACACCATTTACGCGGATGCCTTTCTCAATTAAAGGTTGGGAAATGGAGCGAGTAAAGGCAAGAATAGCGCCTTTTGTCGCCGAATAACTGAGCAGAGACGAGTTACCTTTATAGGCATTAATTGAAGTCGTGTTAATCACAGAGATCCCTGGCTCAAGGTGAGGCAAAGCCGCCTTAGTGAAATAGAACATTGAGAAGATATTTGTCGCAAATGTGCTACCTAATCGGGCTGAGTCAATTTCCTCAATGCTCTCTTCTAGATATTGCTCCGCCGCATTGTTGACCAGGATATCCAGCTTGCCAAATTCATCAACTGTTTTCTGAACCGCTTCTTGGCAGAACTTTTCGTTGCGAATATCGCCAGGAATTAATAAACAACGACGACCATAGGATTCTACGGCTTCTTTTGTTTCTTGAGCATCTCCATGCTCGTCTAAGTAAACAATCGCAACATCGGCTCCTTCCTTAGCATAGAAAACCGCAACAGAACGACCAATCCCACTATCTCCGCCAGTAATCAAGGCTACTTTATCCAGTAACTTGTCACTGCCTTTATAGTTGGGATCATCATATTCAGGCTTTGGCGTCATTTCTGACTCTAAAGCCGGTTTTCTCTCTTGGGTTTGAGGGGGAATTTTATCGGGTGTAATTGTCATGTTATAGCGCTCCTGTTCGTAGTATGCACTTTAGTGCATTAAAGGGTTTTGCTGTTCATTTATCGGTGAGTTGGGGCGGGTTTTGCTGTTCATTTATCGGTGAGTTAGTGCGGGTTTTGCTGTTCATTTATCGGTGAGTTAGGGCGGGTTTTGCTGTTCATTTATCGGTGAGTTGGGGCGGGTTTTGCTGTTCATTTATCGGTGAGTTAGTGCGGGTTTTGCTGTTCATTTATCGGTGAGTTAGTGCGGGTTTTGCTGTTCATTTATCGGTGAGTTAGGGCGGGTTTTGCTGTTCATTTATCGGTGAGTTGGGGCGGGTTTTGCTGTTCATTTATCGGTGAGTTAGGGCGGG